>NZ_DEPK01000180.1:4712-15245 GCF_002358725.1 Microbacterium sp. UBA3394 | reverse complement strand
ACGTTGGTGCCGAGCTTGGTGAGACCGTCGATCACGCGGTACACGGCGTTCTCGTTGCCCGGGATGAGGCTGGAGGCGAGGATGACGGTGTCGCCGGGGCCGGGCTCGATCTCGTGGTCGAGGTTGGCCATGCGGCTGAGCACCGCCATCGGCTCACCCTGGGAACCGGTCGACATGTACACGATCCGGTCGTCCGGGAGATCGCGCGCCTTCTTGTAGTCGATGAGCACGCCGGAGGGCACCGTGAGATAGCCCAGCTTCTCGGCGATGGTCATGTTGCGCACCATGCTGCGTCCGAGGAGGGCGACGCGCCGGCCGTGGGCGTGGGCGGCATCCAGCACCTGCTGCACGCGGTGCACGTGGCTGGAGAAGCTCGCCACGATCACGCGGCGCGGCGCCTTGCCGATGACCTGGTCGAGGACCGGCCCGATCTCCCGCTCCAGCGGGGTGAACCCGGGCACGTCGGCATTCGTGGAATCGACCATGAACAGATCGATCCCCTCTTCGCCGATGCGTGCGAAGGAGCGCAGGTCGGTCAGGCGCCCGTCGAGCGGAAGCTGGTCCATCTTGAAGTCGCCCGTGGCCAGAACGGTGCCGGCGACCGTGCGGATGGCGACGGCGAGCGCATCCGGGATGGAGTGGTTGACGGCGATGAACTCGAGGTCGAACGGACCCACCTGCTCGCGCTGGCCCTCGGCGACCGTGAGGGTGTAGGGCTTGATGCGGTGCTCTTTGAGCTTCGCCTCCGTCAGCGCGAGGGTGAGCCCGGATCCGATGATCGGGATGTCTCCCTTGAGCTTCAGGAGATAGGGCACGGCGCCGATGTGGTCTTCGTGGCCGTGGGTGAGCACAACCCCGACGATGTCGTTCAGGCGCGACTTGATCGGCTCGAAGTCGGGCAGGATGAGGTCTACACCCGGCTGATGCTCCTCGGGGAACAGCACGCCGCAGTCGACGACGAGCAGCTTGCCGTCGATCTCGAAGACGGTCATGTTGCGACCGACCTCGCCGAGGCCCCCGAGCGGGATGACGCGGAGCGTGCCCTTCTCGAGTGCGGGCGGCATGGCGACCGACGTGGGAGGGGTCATCGGGTGGTCCCCGAGACCTTCGGGAGCGCTCCGCCGGCGGCGGCGTTGCGGTCGGGGCGGAAGTTGCGGAACTCCGCACCGTCGACTCCGCTCACCAGCGCGAGCTCGTCTTCGATCATGGCCGCCTCCCATTCCTCCGGGCCGACCAGCGGCAGGCGCACGCGAGGGCTGGAGATGCGGCCCAGGCCGTGCAGGATGTACTTCGCCGCGACGGTCCCGGGAACATGCGTCATCACCGCTCGCACGAGAGGCTCGAGGGTCTGATGCTGCGCCGTCGCGGTGGCGAGGTCGCCGGCGTTGACGGCATCGACGATTGCGCGGTAGGGCGCCGGAGCGATGTTGGCGGTGACCCCGATGAGTCCGCTGGCGCCGATCGACAGGTGCGGCAGGACATTGGCGTCGTCGCCCGAGAAGTACATCAGGTCGGTCTGATTGAGCACCCGGCTGACCTCGCTGAAGTCTCCCTTGGCGTCCTTCACGGCGAGGATGTTCGGGTGATTGGCCACGCGGAGGAGCGTCTCGTAGGCGATCGGCACGCCGGTGCGGCCCGGGATGTCGTAGAGGATGACGGGCAGATCGGTGGCGTCGGCGACGAGCCGGAAGTGGGTCAGAATGCCGGCCTGCGTGGGCTTGTTGTAGTACGGCGTGACGATCATGATGCCGTCGGCACCGGCCTTCTCGCTGGCCTTGTACAGCTCGATCGCGTGCGCCGTCTCGTTGGAGCCTCCGCCGGTGATGATCTTGGCTCGACCGGCCGCGACGTCTTTGCCGACCTCCACCAGACGCAGCTTCTCCGCGTCGGTGAGGGTCGAGGTCTCCCCCGTGGTGCCGGTCACGACGACGCCGTCCGCACCGGCGGACACGACGTCATCGATGTGCTTCTCCGTCGCCGGCCAGTCGACCTCTCCGTCGGCCGTCATCGGGGTGATGAGGGCCACGAGCACCTGGCCGAAGGGATTGGCGTCGAGCGTCATGCCTCCAGGCTATCGTCTCGCGGCGTCCGCTCAGCGACCGCGCGTGCCGACGCTCGCGCCCAGCGATGCCGGCAGGAGAGCAGCCACGCGCGCGAGCGCCCGATAGCGGAACGACGGAATAGAGACCCCTCGTCCCTTCGCGGCGGCGCGCAGTGACGCGGTGACGACCTCACGCGCGTCCAGCCACATCCACCCGGGCACGCCCTCGCGCCCGGGAGCCAGCCCCATCCGCTCGTGGAAGCCGGTGTGCGTGAAGCCCGGGCACACCGCGGTCACGGTCACGCCACGTGCCGCGTAGGCGGCGTTCGCCCAGCGGCTGAAGTCCACCAGCCAGCGCTTGCACGCCCCGTAGGTCGACCGCGGCAGATAGGCGGCGACGGATGCGACGTTGACGATGCGGCCGTGACCGCGCGCGAGCATGCCCTCCAGAGCGGCGTGGCACAGACGAAGCGGCGCTTCGACGTGGACGCGCAGATGATCGACCTCGCGTGCGACGTCGTTCGCCGCGAAGTCGAGAGGGAGACCGAAACCGGCGTTGTTGACCAGGAGCTCGACCGGCGCATCGGCGGCCGTGAGCCGCGCGACGACCCGATCCACCTCGTCGGAGACGGCGAGGTCGGCGCTGATCACCTCCACCTCCACGCGGTGGCAGGCACGGATGGCTTCGGCGACCGCGTCGAGCGCCTCGAGATCCCGCGCGACGAGCACGAGGTCGGCGCCGCGCGCCGCGAGCTGGCGCGCGTATTCCGCACCGAGTCCCGAGCTTGCTCCGGTGATCAGCGCCGTGACCATGGTTACGGCGCCACGCGTCCGTTGGCGTTGAACGACGCGTGGGTCAGCGGCATGAGCTCTCGCCACTGCGCCTCCATCTGCTCGGCGCACATCTCGATCTCCCGCTGGGGGAACGACGGGAAGTGCGTGCCCTCGACCTTGGTGCGCAGCGAGAGGAAATTCATCAGCGCACGGGCGTTCATCGTCACGTACATCGACGAGTAGATGTTCAGCGGGAGCACGATGCGCGCCACCTCGCGGGCCACCCCAGCGTCCAGCATGCGCTGATACGCCTCGAACGCCTGCACACTCGCTGCACGCGTGGCCTCGTCGACAAGGGCGAACTGCTCGTCGTCGCCGGGAAGGAACTCATACGCTCCCGGCCGGCCGACCTGCACCAGGTTGCGCTCGCGAGCAGGCACATAGAAAACGGGCCGCAGCTCGCGGTAGCGTCCGGACTCCTCGTTGTACGACGCGATGCGATGCCGCATGAACTCGCGGAAGACGAAGATGGGTGCCTGCACGTAGAAGGTCATGGAATTGTGCTCGAACGGGGAGCCGTGCCGATCCCTCATCAGGAAGTTCACGAGACCCCGGTCACGACCCGAGGCCTCCTCGCCGCCCTGCGCGGACTCGAGCGTCTGCTCACCCTGCGTCGACACGCGTGCCGCGAACAGAACGTCGGAATCCGAGGCGCTCGATCTGACGAGATCGACGGTCATGTCACTGCGGAACTGGATGTCGGCGTCGGTCACGGTGCCACCCTACCCGCGCCGCGCCGGGTCGCCGTGTTACGACGGTGGTCGCGTTCGCACCGGATTCGGCCGCCCGCGGCGCGCGAACGTCTAGCCTTGTCGGTTGTGGACATCCTGGCCTCCCTCCTCGGCGTCGCCGTGCTGATCGCCGTCACCGCCGGCATCGGACTGCTCGTGCGCGCCCGCCAAGGTCGTCTCCGTCGCGGCGTCGCACACGAGGTCATCCAGCCGCGGCGCCTGGGGGCCGACAGCCTCGGCGAGCGCGCGACGCTGCTGCAGTTCAGCACCGAGCTGTGCGCCAAGTGCCCCGGCGTGCACCGCACGCTCTCGCAGATCGCCGAATCGCGCGACGGCGTCCGCCACCTCGACATCGACCTCACCCACCGTCCGGACATCGCCAAGCACTTCCACGTGCTGCAGACGCCGACGACGCTCATCCTGGACGCCCGCGGCGCCGTGCAGTCGCGCGTGGGCGGCGTGCCGAACCGTCACATGCTCGAGCTGGAGCTGGCGCGCCTGACGGGGAGCAGCGCCCATGTCTGACACCGGCATCGACCCGCGCGGCCCTCGTTTCGCCGCCGCCATCACCTCGCTTCTGCTGCTGATCGACGTCTTCCTCGCGTTGACGGGACTCGCGACGCAGCGAGCCGGCGAATGGTTCGCCTATCAGCCCCTGGCCGCGGCGGCGTCCACGCCCGGCGCAGGGTGGGCGATTCAGGAGGCGAGCATCGCGCAGCGCGCTCTGGACCCGGCGTTCCTCCTGCTGAGCGTGATCGCCCTTCTCTTCCTGTGGGGCGTGATCGTGCCGCGCACCGCGCCGTGGAGCGTGCTGTTCCGACGCGTGATCGCGCCGCGTCTGCCGAAGCCCACCGAACGCGAGGACCCGCGCCCGCCGCGCTTCGCCCAGGGCGTCGGCCTCTTCGTCTCGGTCATCGGTCTCGCGCTGCACCTCGCCGGTGTGCCGTGGGCACTCCCCGTTGCCGCATCGCTCGCGTTCGCGGCCGCTTTCCTCAACGCCGTCTTCGGGCTGTGCCTCGGCTGCCAGCTCTACCTCGTGCTCGAGCGGGCGGGCGTCGTGGGGCGCGAGCGCCCCGCGGTCTGACCGACCCGCCGCACGCCAGCTGTCAAGCCGTCGCGGACGGCTGAGCGCCCCGTTAGGCTGACGGCGTCCGCCACCGGCGGATCATCCGTCACCGCCACGAGGAACAGGGGCATCATGACCGTCACGAGCGAAGCGACCACCGCCTGGAAAGGCTCCCTCACCGACGGCGAAGGCACCGTCTCGCTGGTGTCTTCCGGGGCTGCTTCCCTTCCGGTGAACTGGAAGGCGCGCAGCGAGGGATCCACGTCGACCACCACGCCGGAGGAGCTCATCGCCGCCGCGCACGCTTCGTGCTTCAGCATGGCGCTCTCCCACGCACTCGCCGGGAACGGCACCCCTCCGGAATCGGTCGACACGACCGCATCGGTCACGTTCCAGCCCGGCACCGGCATCACCGGCAGCCACCTCAACGTCAACGCGGTCGTGCCCGGACTGGATGCGGACGCCTTCGCCCGCATCGCCGAGGAGGCGAAGACCGGATGCCCCGTGTCACAGGCCCTCGCAGGGATCGACATCACGCTCGAGGCGACGCTTGCCTGATTCCTCACCGGGTCGCATCGTCATCGGCGGCGCGAGCGGACTGATCGGGCGAGCGCTCGTCGCCGGCCTGCGCGCCGACGGCCACGAGGTCGTCCGCCTCGTGCGTCGCACCGCCACGGCTCCCGACGAGGTGGAATGGCTCACGGACACGCGCCCGCTCGATCCCGACGTGCTCGCCGGCGCTCGCGCCGTGGTCGGCCTCGGTGGCGCGAGCATCGGACGCTTTCCGTGGACGCGGTCGTACCGCAGCACTCTGCTCTGGTCGCGGATCACCCCGACCCGGGCCCTGGCCCGAGCCGTGCGAGAGCTCGGCGACGACGCCCCCGCGTTCCTGTCGGCCTCCGCCGTCGGGTACTACGGAGCGTTTCCGCCGGGCGACGTCGACGAGACGGCGCAACGAGGGGAGGGTTTCCTCGCGGATGTATGCGGCGAGTGGGAGCACGCCGCACTCGGAGCCGGTGAGCACGCCCGCGTGTCGCTGCTGCGCACGGCGCCCGTCGTGCACCCGGAGGGCGTCCTGAAGCCGCTCATGCTCCTGACCCGCCTCGGCTTTTCCGGTCCGATCGGTCGCGGGACGCAGGTATGGCCGTGGATATCACTGCAGGACGAGGTGCGCGCCATCCGCCACATCCTCGACACCGGGATTCTCGGCCCGGTCAACCTCACGGGCCCGACCCGAGCGACCGCGAACGACCTGGGCTTCGCCCTCGCGGTGCGTATGAATCGTCCGTATCTGCTCCGGGCACCGGCCTGGGCGCTGCGCGCCGCACTCGGCCGCGATGCGGTGGAGGCGCTGCTCACAACCGACGCGAACGTCGTTCCGGCCGCTCTGGAGGCATCCGGCTTCTCCTTCACCCATTCGACGGTCGAAGCCGCTGTCGCAGCCGCCCTGGCGGAGGCTGACTAGCGCCGGCTGTCCGCCTCGAGCGTGATGGCCCGTCGCACAGCCTCCCGGGCGCGCCGCCGGTCCCCCGACGCGTCATAAGCCAGCCCGAGGCGGTACCACGCGCGCCAATCGTCCGGGCTGGCCGTCACCTCGTCCCGATATCGCGGGAAGACGGCATCGGCATCCTCGCGCAGCACACGACCGCTCGGTCGCACCCCCACCGCATCCTCGGGGAGGTCGTGTTCGGCTTCGAGCCGCAGACCGAGCTGCTGGGCACGCCATCCGAACCACAGTTCGCGTCCGAGCGCCCACACCGCCACCACGGGCAGGACGATCAGCGCCACGCCCATCGTGATGCCGACGGGATCGCCGGTGCCGAGCAGCAGCACCGCGCGCCATCCGACGAGCGCGATGTAGAGCGCCAGCAGGACCGCCATGACGGCGACCCCGATCTTGACGCTCATGCTCCGGTTGTGCGCGCCACCTGGCCGGGCACTCCACCCTCGTCGACCGGGGGCCCGCCACCGGAATGGGGGGTGCGGATGCCGATGTCGAGGAAGCTGTCGAGGCCGATCACGACGCCCCGGCTCACGATCGCGTTCTGGAGGGCCAGGCGGATGCCGGGGGCGTAGGCGCGTGCCGGCTCGATCGTGTCGTGGGTGATCGTCAGCGACTCCCCCGGGCCGGAGAGCACGACGTCCTGCTTGGCCACTACACCGGGGCGACGCAGCGAGTGGATCGGGACGCTCGCCACCCGCTGCCCGCGGGCGCGCTGATCGACGTGCGGGGACTCGACCGGGCCCACCGCACTCCGCGCCGCCGCGACGAGCTCGGCCGTGCGCACGGCGGTGCCGCTCGGTGAGTCGACCTTGGACTCCCGGTGCGCCTCGACGATCTCGATCGAGGGGAAGAAGGGTGCCGCGGCGCTGGCGATAGCCGATCCGATGACGGAGCCGAGCGAGAAGTTGGGGATGAACACGGCGCCGGTGCCCGCCGCATCCACAAGGGGCCGCACGAGGGCGATGCGCTCGGCGGACCACCCCGACGTGCCCACGAGCACGTTGATCCCGCGTTCGACGGCCGCGCGCACCACGTCGATCGACACCGCCGGGGTGGACGCATCGACGACGAGGTCGGCGCCGTCGATCTCGTCGATGTCGGAGCGGGAGGTCAGCACGGCGTGCTCGACATACGCGTCGTCGGCGTTCACGATGTCGCGGATGATGCCGCCCAGCTTGCCGGTCCCGCCCACGATGGCCACGCGCGTCGTCATGTCTCCACCGTAGCCCGCCCGCACCTCCCGGGCGCGCACGTGCACCGACTACTCTTCAGGGATGCTCCGCATCACCGCCGAACCGGTCGGCTCCGAGGTGTCGCGCATGCTGCTCTCGGAATACTTCGACGCGCGCGCGGCATCCTTCCCGTCTCGCACCTACACCCGCTCGTCGCCGGACGCCGCGATGTTCACGCCGCCGGCGGGTGTCTTCGTCGTGGCTGCGGACGAGGACCACCCGGTCGGCTGCGGCGGCATCCGCCGGCTGCTAGCGCAGGACGACGCGACGCGCTACGAGGTCAAGCATCTCTACCTCCGTCCCGAGACCCGGGGCCGAGGGTGGGGCCGGGCGCTGATGGAGGATCTCGAGCGTCGCGCACGTGCGTTCGGCGCAGATGAGCTGGTCCTCGATACTCATCACACCCTGGATGCCGCCGCCGGGCTCTACGCCGCCACCGGGTTCTCCGCCATCCCGGCCTACAACGACAACCCCAACGCGACGCGCTGGTACGGCAAGACGTTGTCCTGACGGCGAGCCACCCCGCGCCCTCAGACGGGATGGGTCTCGGGGAGGCCGGTGCGCAGCTCGACCGGAAGGTGGGCGAGGTCGTTGTGGGTCAGCAGCATCCACGGGCGGCCCTGCTTCTGAGCGATCACCGTCAGACCGCAATGGGCCTGATTGAGGGTCATCCACTTCCACTCCGGAGCCTGCAGGATCTCCCGCACGAACCACGCGATGACGGTGTTGTGGGTGATGATCAGCTCGTGGACGTCGCCGCTTCGACGGCGAAGGAATTCACTCACGGCGTCCGCCATCTGGGCTCGCCCGGCGTCGATCTCCGCGTCGGTCACGCCGCCGAAGAAGGGTTCGAAGACCGCGGGCGTGTCGGGAGTCATGCCCGTCGGCACGCAGTCGAACAGGAGGGCCGAGGGCTGCGGCGACAGCGAGGGCATGCGCTCGGCGAACGCACGCGCGGTCTCACTCGCACGCTCTAGGGGCGAATGCCACACGCTGTCGAACGGCACTCCCGAGAGCCGGTCCGCGAGGGCCGCTGCCTGTCGACGACCGCGCGGTGACAGCGGTCCGTCGACCAGTCCGTGCTCGGCATCCTGGTGCTCGCCATGTCGCACGAGGTAGATGTAGTGCGTCACGTCACTCGCTCCATCGGGATGTCATCAAGCGCCCCTTCGGGCGCCCTTCCACCCTATGTCACGGCCTCTTCGCCCTCGCCCGCCGGGCGGCGCGTCGGTGATGCCGATCGTCAATCGGCGGCGCGGGCGATCTCTGCCAACTGGGCCCGGCTGAGATGCACGCCCACGCCCTGCATGAGCTCCTCGACGTGCTGCGCCGCATACGCGTTGACGATCGGCGCGCTCACCAGCTTCTGCGCGAGCAGCCACGCGACGGCCACGGCGGCATCCGGAACGCCCAACTCCGCCCCCACCACGTCGAGCGCGCGGAGCGTGCGCGTTCCACGACGGTTCAGACTCGCCGCCAGCTGCGCACCGCGCACCGACAGCGCCCCCTTGGACCGGGTGCGGTGACGGCCGGCGAGGAATCCGTGCTCGAGCGCGTGAGACGGCGTGACCGCCAATTGCTGCGCCCCGGCGATCAGCCGCAGGTCTTCGTCGAACTCGTGGCGGCGGAGGATGTTGAAGGGCACGTCGAGCACGTTCAGCCGCGGGAAGCCGGCGGACGCGAGGATGCGCGCCTCGATGAGCTGCGTCGCGGTGTAGCCGATCGCGCCGAGCGCACGCGCCTTGCCGGTGTCGACGAGCCACTCGGCGGTCGCCAGCGTGTCTTCGAGCGCGGTCGCCGAGTCGGCGGTCGCGTCGAGGTAGATCAGATCGATGCGGTCCGTGCGCAGCCGGCCGAGCGAGGACTCCACCGCGCGGACGAGGTCGACCGGCCCGAGCCCGGGGTTATCGGGATGGCCGCCGATGCGGACCGCCAGCACCATGTCGTCACGCAGGCCGCGGGAGTGCATCCACTGGCCGATGATGTGCTCGCTGCGTCCTCCGGAGAAACTGTCGGCCGTGTGCACGGCGTTCCCGCCGAGCTCCGCGTACGCATCGAGGATGTCGTGGCTCGACTCGAGATCGACGTTCCACCCGAACTCGGATCCGCCGAGAATGAGCGGGAAGATCTCGAGACCGGTCTCACCGAGCCTCTCCCGGACCCCGGTCGCGACCCCCGGTCCCTGCACCGGGATCGGCGCGGACGGGTGGTGTCCGCGGGATGTGTGGGAGCCGGCGGCCATCGCCGCAGCGTTTCCCCCGAAACCCGCGTTCGCTCCGCTCACCGACATCCCACACCCCCTCGCGAATCTCGAGGCGGGCACCCGCCCCTCGCGCCCCCCGGCACGTGATTCGAGGGTACGGCAGCGGCGCGTGCGATCGTTGCTCCCAGGCGACGTGGCGGTGAACTATACATAACGCTTTCATCACGGTCAATGGCGAATGCCCGCCCCCGGACGGGGACGGGCATTCGCTGCGGGAAGCGGGTCAGCCTTCGGCGGGAGCCTCCGGGCCGGGGTTGGCCGCGGCGCGGCCTTCCTGGTCGGCGTCCTCGAGAACCGGCTCGAGCGACAGCTTGCCGCGGTCATCGACCTTGGTGATGCGCACGAGGAGCTTCTGCCCCACCGACACGACATCCTCGACGTTCTCCACGCGCTTGCCACCGGCGAGCTTGCGAACCTCGCTGACGTGCAGCAGTCCGTCCTTGCCGGGCAGAAGCGAGATGAACGCACCGAAGGTCGCGATCTTCACGACCGTACCCAGGAACTGGTCGCCCACCTCGGGGTTGGTCGGGTTGGCGATCGCGTTCACCTGTGCACGCGCGGCTTCGGCCGACGGACCGTCGGTCGCGCCGATGTAGACGGTGCCGTCCTCCTCGATCGAGATCTGTGCGCCGGTCTCGTCCTGGATCGAATTGATCGTCTTGCCCTTCGGGCCGATCAGCTCACCGATCTTGTCGACCGGGATCTGCACGCTGATGACGCGCGGCGCCGTCGGCGCCATCTCGTCGGGAGCGTCGATCGCGCTGTTCAGCACGTTCAGGATCGTCAGACGCGCATCCTTCGCCTGGGTGAGCGCCGCCGAGAGCACCGACGACGGGATGCCGTCGAGCTTCGTGTCGAGCTG
>NZ_DEPK01000180.1:0-4332 GCF_002358725.1 Microbacterium sp. UBA3394 | reverse complement strand
CGGCGCCGAGGATGTCGGTCAGCGCGGCGTAGCGCGTCTGGCCGTCGACCTCGTCGGAGACGAGACCCATCGCGATGCCGGCGACGGGCGCGCGCAGCGGCACGCCCGCGTTCAGCAGCGACAGCGTCGAGGCGCAGACCGAACCCATCGACGTCGAGCCGTTCGAGCCGAGCGCCTCGGACACCTGACGGATCGCGTACGGGAAGTCCTCCCGGCTGGGCAGCACGGGCACCAGCGCGCGCTCGGCCAAGAAGCCGTGGCCGATCTCGCGACGCTTCGGGCTGCCGACACGGCCGGTCTCGCCCGTCGAATACGGCGGGAAGTTGTAGTGGTGCATGTAGCGCTTGCTGGTCGTGGGCGACAGCGAGTCGATCTGCTGCTCCATCTTCAGCATGTTCAGCGTGGTGACGCCCAGGATCTGGGTCTCGCCGCGCTGGAAGATCGCCGAACCGTGCACGCGCGGGATGACCTGCACCTCGGCGTCGAGCGGACGGATATCGGCCAGTCCGCGACCGTCGATGCGCACACCCTCGGTCAGGATACGGCTGCGGACGATCAGCTTGGTGACCGACTTGTACGCGGCGGAGAACTCCTGCGGCGCGGTGGGCGGAAGCTCGCCCGACTCGGTCGCGGCGATCAGCTCGGCCTTGACGCGGTCCTTGATGGCGTCGTCGGCGTTCTGGCGCTCCTGCTTGTCGGCGATCTGGTAGACCCCGACGAGCTCGTCGTACGCACGGGCAGCGACGAAGTCGTAGGTCTCCTGGGCGTATGCCGGGAAGACCGGGTACTCCTGGATCTCCTTAGCGGCGGTGGCGGCGACCTGGCTCTGCGCCTGGACCAGCTGGGTGATGAACGGCTTCGCCGCCTCGAGCCCGGCTGCGACGACCTCCTCCGACGGCTTGGTCGCGCCGCCGCGGATGAGGTTCCAGCTGTGCTCGGTGGCCTCGGCCTCGACCATCATGATGGCCACTTCGCCGTCGGGCAGCACCCGGCCGGCGACGATGAGGTCGAACACGGCCTCGTCGAGCTGCTCTGCCTTCGGGAAGGCGACCCACTGGTCGGCGTTGTCGCCCTGGCCCGGGATGAGCGCCAGGCGCACACCCGCGATCGGCCCGGAGAACGGCAGACCCGAGATCTGAGTGGACAGCGATGCGGCGTTGATCGCGAGGGCGTCGTAGAACTCCCCCGGTGCGATCGAGAGCACGGTCACGACGATCTGGACCTCGTTGCGCAGGCCCGAGACGAACGACGGGCGAAGCGGCCGGTCGATGAGGCGGCACACGAGGATCGCCTCGGTCGAGGGGCGTCCCTCACGACGGAAGAACGAGCCGGGGATCTTGCCGGCGGCGTAGGAGCGCTCTTCGACGTCGACGGTCAGCGGGAAGAAGTCGAAGCCTTCGCGCGGGTGCTTGCCCGCGCTGGTGGCCGACAGGAGCATGGTCTCGTCGTCGAGGTAGGCGGCGACGGAACCCTGCGCCTGCTGGGCGAGGCGCCCGGTCTCGAACCGGACGGTGCGGGTGCCGAAGCGGCCGTTGTCGAGCACGGCTTCGGCGGCGGTGATTTCAGGACCTTCCAAGAGGTCTCTCCTTCTTTGTTTAGACTCGCGGGCGCGTTTCGCCGGCGAGATCGTGCGAAGGAGCAGGAACAGGCAGATCTCAGCGCGCGGCGACGCCGCGTTCGCGCCAGCACTGGTCACCAGTCGAAGATCACCGATCGCCTGATCGGGAACCCACCACAGGGGACCAGCTTCCTGCCGGCCTGCTCCGTGAGCTCATATGGAATTGAGCGGCTGCCACGGGGGCAACCTCAACGAGCCTACCAGCGCGCCGGCTTGCGACCTAGGAACGCCCGGACAGCGCCAGCGTGCGGCGAGCCGCGTCGACCAGCGCGGCGCCGTACGCCGGCCCGTGGCCCACTGCGTGCACGGCCAGCGGATGAAGCTGGTGAACCGGGATGCGCTGGACCCATCCCTCCCGGAGCGGGTGGGTGAGGCGGTAGCCCTCGATCACCTCCTCCAGGTGGGGGCAGCCGAAGAGCTCGAGCATCGCCAGATCGGTCTCGCGATGGCCCCCGTGGGCGGCCGGATCGATGAGCACGACCCCGTCGCGCGAGAACAGCACATTGCCGTTCCAGAGATCGCCGTGCAGACGAGACGGCGGATCGTCGTCGTCGAACACACCGTCGGCGATCACCGCGCACGCCCGCTCGACGAGCGGCACGTCGTCCGCGGCGAGGTTTCCCGCGTCGACCGCCGGGCGGAGGAACACCTCGACGCGGTCTCGGGCGTAGAACGCGCCCCAGCTGCGCTCGGCGGACGCGGGCTGAACGAGCCGGCCGATGTACAGCGGCCCGTCCCACCCGCTCGGCGGCGCGCCGAAGGCGGCAGCTCCGGCGTCGTGCGTGCGGGCGAGAGCTCTGCCGAAGGCACGGGCCGCATCGCGGTCGGCAGGCGCGGTGGCGACGCGCTCGAGACGGATGCGCCCTTCGGCGACCTCGATCACCCTGGCGACACGTGCTCCGCCACGTTCCTCTGCCTCGCCCAGCCAGCGGAGCCCCGCCGCCTCGGCTTCGAAGAACCGTGCGGGCGCATCCGCCTTCTCTTTGACGACCTCTCGCATCCGACCATGCAATCACAGCCGCTCCGGCGAGAGGCCGCCGCTGTCAGCCGGGTCAGGTGGCGGGCTGGCGGTCGCGCGCGCCGGTGCCGCCGCGGCCGATGTCCACGAGGCCCGAGTGCTTGGCCAGCAGGCCGTCGCCGGCCGTGCGGCCGCGCAGCCGACGCCAGATCCAGGGCAGCGCGTCGCGTCGGAACCAGGTGCCGGTGAGCACCGGGTCGTTGTCGGCGTGCAGGGCCGCATCCAGACCGCCGAGGGTCTCGGCGTCGGGAACCCCGAGTGCGTCGGCGGCACGATACGCGACGAAGCGGTGCCCCCGGCTGCGCAGGTGGACTTTGTCGGCGGCCCACATCTCCAGGTCGCCGATCGCGGGGAGCGCTTCGAGGTCGAGCAGGATCGCGCCGGTCTCCTCGGCGATGCGCCGGAGCTCCGAGTTGAAGGCGGCGAAGCGCTTGGCGAAGAGCAGCGCGGCGCGACGGCGAGGAAGGAACGGCGTGACCAGCAGGACGTCGGCCCCGGCCGCGCGAAGAGCGCGCACCGCCACCTCCACCTCTCGGGCGAGGTCGACGGGGTGACCCTTCCGCGCGACCAGGTCGTTGGACCCCATCAGGATCGACACGAGATCCGGCTTCATCGCGAGCGCCTGCGGCAGCTGCTCCTCGGTCAGATGACGCACCCGACGGCTTCGGACAGCGAGGTTGGCGTAGTGGAAGGGACTCGCCCCTCCCCCCGCGTAGGCCAGCAGCTCGGCGAGGCGATCGGCCCACCCGCGGTACTCGCCGGCGGCCATGCGCGAGGAGTCGCACAGGCCCTCGGTGAGCGAGTCGCCGAGCGCGACGAAGCGCTGCCACCTCGGCGCGGCACGGGTCTCGAGCGGGGCCCACGGCCGCGTTGCCGCTCGCGCGAGCAACGCGTCGTCGATGCGACGAAGGCGCCGCGCATCCTCGTAGTGCGCTTCGAGTCGTCCGACCATCGCCTCCCACGACCGCTCGCGCACCGACTCGTGGGCGGCAGCGGCGAAGGCCCGACGCTTGGACTCGTCACCGGTGAGGTCCGACACGCGCGTGCGCAGGTCGTCGAGATCACCGGGTCGATACAGCCAGCCGTCGATGCTCGAGCGGACGAGGTCCACGGGTCCTCCCACGCCGGTCGCGACGACCGGGACGCCGCTGGCGAGTGCCTCCTGGATGGTCTGCCCGAAGGTCTCGCTCTCGCCCGGGTGCACGAAGACGTCGAAGCTCGCGAGCGCCTCACCGAGCGCGTCACCGGTGAGATGCCCGGTGAACACCGCTCCCGGGAGCGCCCGCTCGAGAGCGGGTCGCGAGGGTCCGTCGCCGACGATGACGAGACGCACACCGGGGAGGTCGGCGAGGACTCGCAGGTCCTCGACCTGCTTCTCGGGCGCGAGACGCCCGACGTAACCGACGATCGTCTCGCCGGGTGCGACGCGCTCCCGCCACGGATCGCTTCGCCGGGCGGGGGTGAAGCGATCCGTGTCCACGCCGCGCCCCCACCGTCGAACCCTGTCGACCCCGAGGCCGGCCAGCTGCGTCATCGACGACGTCGACGGCGCGAGGTTGAGCGTGGCCCGCCGGTGCAGGCGCGTGATGTGCGCGGCCACGAGGGACGTCGCGTGGGGAAGACCGTACCGCTGTGCGTAGGCGATCACGTCGGTCTGGTACACGGCGACCGTCGGGATCTTCAAGGCGTCGGCCGC
>NZ_DEPK01000269.1:0-15136 GCF_002358725.1 Microbacterium sp. UBA3394 | reverse complement strand
CGTGATCGGTCTCGGGCGCTTCGGCGCGGCCTGCGCGGGCGAGCTGGACCGCCTCGATCGCGAGGTCCTCGCCATCGACGAGAGCCTCGATCTCGTGCAGAAGTGGTCCGAGCGTGTGACCCACACGGTGCAGGCCGACGCCCGCAACCTCGAAGCCCTCAAGCAGGTCGGCGCGCAGGACTTCCAGGTGGCGGTCGTCGCCGTGGGATCCTCCATCGAGGCATCGGTGCTCATCACCGCCAACCTCGTCGACCTGAAGGTCCCGCAGATCTGGGCGAAGGCGGTCTCGCAATCGCACGGGAAGATCCTCGCCCGGGTGGGTGCCAATCACGTCATCTATCCCGAGCGTGAGGCCGGTGAGCGCGTGGCGCACCTCGTCAGCGGACGGATGCTGGACTTCATCCGTTTCGACGATGACTTCGTGCTGGCCAAGATGTACCCGCCGAAGTTCATCCGCGGCGTCGGGCTCAACGAATCGGGCGTTCGCACCAAGTACAACGTCACCGTCGTGGGTGTGAAGAGCCCGGGCAAGCCGTTCCGCTACGCCGAGGCGGCGACCGTCGTGACCAACCACGATCTCATCATCGTCTCGGGCACCAACAGCGACATCGAGAGGTTCGCCGCCCTCGACCGGTGACGGATGCTCTCAGCGCAGCTGAGCGAACTCCTCCACGCGCCGGGTGGGACCGACGACCAAGACCGTGTCGCCCTCGTCGAGGACCGTCGCGGCGTCGGCGTTGGACCATCCCTGCTGGCCTCGCTTGAAGGCCGCCACAGTGACCCCGTGCGCCTGGCGCGTGTTCGTGGCTCCGAGCGGCGTGCCGCGCAGACGCGCGGGGACGCTCGTCTTGACGAGGGCGTAGCCGCGGTCGATCTCCAGGTAGTCCATCGCGGCACCGCGCACCAGGTGCGCCACGCGCCGCCCCATGTCCTTCTCCGGATAGATGACGTGATGCACACCGAGCTGTTCCAGGATGAGCCCGTGCTGCTCGCTCACCGCCTTCGCCCACACCACCGGGATCCGCATCTGCAGCAGCAGCGACGCGGTGAGGATCGAGGCCTGCACATCGTCGCCGATGGCGATGACCACGCGGTCGAACTCGGGAACGGCGAGCTGCTCGAGGGCCTCCCGCTTGGTGCTGTCGGCTCGCACCACCTGCGTGAGGATCCCGTTGAGGGACTGTACGATCTCCTCGTCGCTGTCGATGCCGAGCACCTCGGTGCCGGCGTCCATGAGCTCCACGGCGAGGGAGCTGCCGAACCTGCCGAGCCCGATCACCGCCACCGAGTCCGCCTCGGCGATGCGATGCGAGGACGCACCGAACAGGTGGGTGAAGCTAGCCAATGGCGGGCCTTTCCTTGGGGAACTCGTACGACACGCGCCGTTCGCGCAGTGCCAGTGCCGTGCCGATCGTGAGCGGACCGAGCCGCCCGACGAACATCAGCAGCGACAGGATGATCTCCGCCGCCTCGGGCAGGTCCGCCGTGACTCCGGTGGACAGACCCACGGTGGCGAACGCCGACACGCTCTCGAACAGCATGCGATCGAGCGAGCCGCCGGTGACGATCATGAGCGCGATCGTCGAGGCGACGACGACGCCCACCGCGATGAGCACGACGGCGATGGCCTGTCGATGCACCGCCCGGGAGAGCCGCTTGCCGAAGATGTTGACGGCACCGGCGCCGCGGAGTTCGGCGACGAGGATGAACAGCAGCACGGCGAAGGTCGTGATCTTGATACCGCCGGCGGTGCCGGCCGGTCCCCCGCCGATGAACATCAGCACGTCCATGCCGAGCCAGGTCTCATCGTGCATCGCCCCGACGTCGATGCTGTTGAACCCGGCCGTACGTGTCTGCACCGAATGGAAGAACCCGATGAGCACGCGGGCCGCCGGGTCGTACGCGCCGAGGGTGGCGGGATTGGTCCACTCCAGAGCGGTGATGTAGACCGTTCCCCCAACGAGGAGGATCACGGACCCGAACAGCACCAGGCGCGTGTTCATGCTCCACAGCAGGGGGCGGCCGATCTCTCGTCGCAGCTGCATGAGCACAGGGAAGCCGAGCCCCCCGAGGATGACGGCCGCACAGATCGGCAGGCAGACCCAGGGGTCGGCCGCGAAGCGCACGAGGTTGTCGGCGTACAGCGCGAAGCCGGCGTTGTTGAACGCCGAGACCGAGTGGAAGAGGGCGTACCACGCACCCTCGGCCCAGCCGTGACCGTAGCGGAGCGCGAACGACGGGAAGAGCACCAGGAACAGCGCCGCCTCGATCAGCAGCGAGGTCACGACGATCCTCCGCACGACCCCGCGCACGTCGTCGAGCGAGAGCGCCTTCGCCTCGGTCGCGGCCAGCACGCGCGACCGCACGCTGAGCCTGCGGGCCAGCAGCACACCCACGAGCGAGGCGAACACCATGATCCCGATGCCGCCGATCTGGATGAGCGCCAGGATCACGAGGTGGCCGAGCGGCGTCCAGTATGTCTCCGTGTCGACGACGACCAGCCCCGTCACGCAGACCGCCGACGTCGAGGTGAACAGGGCGTGGACGAACGACGCCCCCTCGCCGTCGCGAGTGGCGGCGGGAAGCATGAGCAGGCCGGTGCCGACGAGGTCGGCGAGGCCGAAGCCGGCGACGATGGTCTGTGCCGGGCTCAGTCGGAACGATCGGCGCGGCCGCGTGTCCGACGCAGCGACGCGTGATGGCACGAGCGGAAACATTACGCCGATCCGGCCGGAGCGCAAGACCGGCGCGATCCGGATCTCAGGCGCCGGCGGCGAGCTCCTTCGCGCGGGCGAGTGCCGCGTCGGTCGCCTCGGCGAAGACGGCGCCCAGATGCGCATCCTGCAGCACGGCGATGGCGCGCTCGGTCGTGCCCTTCGGGCTCGTGACGCGACGCCGCAGCTCGGCGGGTTCGTCGTCGGATGCCTCCAGCAGCGCCGCGGCCCCGATGAAGGTCTGCTCGGCCATGAGCCGCGCATCGGCACGGTCGAAGCCCTTCCCTTCGGCAGCGCGCGTCAGCTCCTCCATCAGGAGGAAGACGTAGGCGGGGCCGGATCCGGAGATCGTCGAGAGGGCGTCGATCTTGTCCTCCGGAACCTCGATGACACGGCCCACGGTCTCGAACAGCCGCCGCACGAGGGCGACATGCTCGTCGGAGGCGTGCGTTCCGGGCGCGATCCCGGTCACACCCCGCCCGACGAGCGAGGGGGTGTTCGGCATCGAGCGCACCACCGCGACCGACGCGGGCACGATCGACTCGAACGTGGCGACCGTGACACCGGCGGCAAGGCTGACGAGGACGGTGCCGGGGCGCAGGTGGGGCGCGATCTCGCGCAGCAGGTCGGGGACCATGGCGGGCTTGACGCCCACGAGCACCACGTCCGCGCCCGCGACCGCCGCGGCGTTGCCGTCGGCATCGCGCTCGAGGGCAATGCTGCGCACGCCGCCCAGACCGGCGAACGCATCCGCCTTCGCGGCCGTGCGGTTGGTCACCGTCACACCACCGTGAGCGAGTCCCGACGACACCAGCCCGTGCAGGATGGCCCCTCCCATCGACCCGGCTCCGAGGATGGCGATGGCGGGAAGGGGGGCGGCGACGTCGATCATGTGGCCATCCTACGAGCCGTCTGAAAAGTCCCTCGATGCAGCGTGGAGTGCCCGGATATAGTCGAGGATCGTGGGACGGTGACGCCCCACGACGACCCACGGAGGACCCCCAATGACCCTCTTCGACGGCATCACGTCTCGCCTCGTCGAGACGCCGCGCCTGACCGTCAACGTGCTCGAGCGCAAGGGGGACGACGCCGCGAGACCGCCGGAGCACACGGTCGTGTTCGTGCACGGCAACGTCTCGTCGTCGCTCTTCTGGCAGGAGACGATGCTGGATCTTCCCGCTGAGCTGCGCGTGATCGCCGTCGACCTGCGCGGCTTCGGCGGGACCGAGAGCCTGCCCGTCGATGCGACCCGGGGCGTGCGGGACTTCAGCGACGACCTGCACGCGACGCTGGAGGCCTTGGAGATCCCGACCGCCCATCTCGTCGGCTGGTCGATGGGCGGGGGTGTGGTCATGCAGTACGCGATCGACCACGGCGCGCTCAGCCTCACACTGCAGGCCCCGGTCTCGCCGTACGGCTTCGGCGGCACGCGCCGCGACGGCTCGCGACTGACCGACGACGATGCCGGCTGCGGCGCCGGCGGCGCCAATCCCGACTTCGTCGAGCGGCTGACCTCCGGCGACGCCAGCGACGAGGCGCCGACCTCGCCGCGGAACGTCTTCCGCTCCGGCTACGTCGCCGCCGGGTACGCATCCGAGCACGAGGACGTGTGGGTCGCCTCGATGCTGTCCACCTCCACCGCGACGGGCAACTACCCCGGAGATGCCGTCGCGAGCCCCCACTGGCCGGGGTTCGGGGCCGGCGACCTCGGGGTGCTCAACACGATGGCGCCGAAGCATTTCGACGTGTCGGGCATCGTCGACATCGCCGAGAAGCCGCCGATCCTGTGGGTGCACGGCGACATGGACGCGATCGTCTCCGACGCGTCGTTCTTCGATCTCAATCACCTCGGCGCAGCGGGGGTCGTCCCCGACTGGCCCGGAGCCGACGTCGCGCCGGCCCAGGAGATGGTCTCGCAGACCCGGGATGTGCTGGGCGCCTACGCGCAGGCCGGCGGCATCGTCAACGAACTGCACCTCGAGGGGGTCGGACACTCCCCGCACCTGGAGAGCCCGATCGAATTCCGGCGCGCGCTGCTGACCGCGATCGGCTACGTCGGCACACCGGCCGATCCCTCCCCGCCGACGGAGGCGATCATCATCCGCTCGGCCGACTGAACAGCCCTGCCAGACTGGGGCTCATGGAGTACTGCATCTTCACCGAGCCCCAGCAGGGCTACAGCTACGACGACCAGCTCGCCATCGCGCTCGCGGCCGAGCGCCACGGCTTCGACGCCTTCTTCCGCAGCGACCACTACCTGCGCATGGGAAACGGTGATCCCCGTCCCGGTCCCACCGACGCGTGGACGACGCTGGCCGGCCTCGCACGCGAGACGACCGACATCCGCCTCGGAACCCTGGTGTCCTCGGTGACCTATCGCTACCCCGGCGTGCTCGCGATCCAGGTGGCGCAGGTCGATGCCATGTCGAACGGACGCGCCGAGCTGGGCCTGGGAACCGGATGGTTCGAGCGGGAGCACCGCGCCTACGGCATCCCCTTCCCCGACAAGCGGTTCGCCCTGCTCGAGGAGCAGCTCGAGGTTGTCACGGGGCTGTGGACCACGCCGGACGGCGAGACCTTCAGCCACGAGGGAGCGCACTATCGCCTCGAGGATGCGCCGGCGCTTCCGAAGCCCGTCCAATCCCCCCTGCCGGTGATCGTCGGCGGGGGCGGCCCCCGACGCACGCCCGCGATCGCCGCGCGCTTCGCCACGGAGTACAACATCGGGTTCGTCGACGAACCGACCGTCGCCGACAAGTTCGCCACGGTCTCCGCCGCGTGCGAGCGGATCGACCGCGATCCGGCCTCGCTCAAGCGCTCGGTCGCGCTGACGACGCTGGCCGGCACGCCCGCCGATGTGCGACGACACGCGGCGGCCCTCGGTCGTGACGTCGCCGACATCTCCCCCGACAGCCACTTCATGGGCGACGCATCCGTCATCGCCGAGAAGGTGCACCGTCTGGTGGAGCTGGGAGCCGAGCGCATCTACTTCCAGCTGTTCGATCTCGGCGACCTGGACCACCTGGAATACCTCGGCAGGGAGGTGCTCCCGCTCCTCCCGCGCTGACACTCCCGACCCGTCCGGCCCCGGCCCGGTCCGGCCGGCCCGAGCCGGCCCGAGCCGCGAGAAACCACTTCCGCCGCGAGAAACCACGCATCGCGTGATGTCTCGTGCGCGGAGGTGTTTCTCGGCGCGGGTCAGGCGCGGCGCGCGTCGAAGAACGTGCGCAGCAGCGCGGCGGCCTCGGCGGCGCGAACTCCCGCGACGACCTCCGCGCGGACGGGCAGGCGGCGATCGCGCACCACGTCGTACATCGATCCGACGGCCCCGGCCTTGTCGTCCCAAGCGCCGAAGACGACGCGGGAGACGTGCGCCTGCAGGAGCGCGCCCGCGCACATCAGGCACGGTTCGAGGGTGACCACGAGCGTGCAGCCGCCGAGGTTCCACGTCTCGAGGGATGCCGCGGCCTGCCGCATCGCGACGATCTCGGCGTGGGCGGTCGGATCGTGGCCGGCTTCGCGGAGATTGCGACCCTGCCCGATCACGTCACCGGTCGCATCGAGCACGAGGGCGCCGACCGGCACCTCGCCCGCATCCAGCGCCCCCGACGCGAGGTCCAGCGCGCGCTCCATCGCGGCGGCGTCGGAAGCGGACGGGGGCAGGCTCACGCCCCCAGCGTAGGGCGGGGCGAGCGAGTGGAATACCCTGGGACTCATGCGCTTGCACGTCGCCGACCATCCGCTCATCACCCACAAGCTCACCGTGCTGCGCAACCGCGAGACGTCGTCGCCGGTGTTCCGTCAGCTCACCGAGGAGCTGGTGACACTGTTGGCATACGAGGCGACCCGGAACGTGCGCGTCGCGCCGGTTCGGATCACGACGCCGGTCACCGAGACGATGGGCGTGAAGATCAGTGAACCACGGCCGCTCGTGGTGCCGATCCTGCGTGCGGGGCTCGGGATGCTCGAGGGCATGACCAAGCTCGTGCCCACCGCCGAGGTGGGCTTTCTCGGCATGGTGCGCAACGAGGAGACCCTCGAGCCGCAGACCTACGCCGAGCGCCTTCCCGACGACCTCAGCGCTCGTCAGTGCTTCGTGCTCGACCCGATGCTCGCCACCGGCGGTTCGCTCGGCGCCGCGATCGACTTCCTGTTCGCCCGCGGCGCGCAGGATGTCACCGCGATCTGCCTCCTCGCCGCCCCGGAGGGCGTCGAGGCCATCACGGCGCAGGTCGGCGACCGCGACGTGACCCTGGTCCTCGGGGCCCTCGACGAGCGGCTCAACGAGAAGGGCTACATCGTGCCCGGTCTCGGCGACGCCGGAGACCGCCTCTACGGAACGGTCTGACAGCGAGCGACGCGCTTACGACCGGCGACGCGCTGCCGACCGGCGACGCGCTGACACCCGGCGACGCGCGACGCGCTGACGACCGGGCATGAACCAGGGCTGACGGCCGAAGCCCGAGGGAGCGGCACCCGCCCCTCGCCGAACGGGTGCCGCCGCGCCCTGAGGCGCTTCGCCAATCTACGATCGGGCCGAGGCGACCTGAACGGGGTTGACATCGCCGACGGCGGACCCTAGCTGCGCGTCGCCGCCCGGCCCGGCGCCGAACGACGCATCCGGGTCGGCGCCCACCAGGCGCGCGAACGCGCTGAGGCGCGCCACGCCCTCCGGCGTGCGGGGCAGGTCGTCGAGCAGCCCGGGTGAATACACCACGAACGCGGCGTGCATCGCGCGCGAGACCGCCACGTTGAGGCGGTTGCGCAGCAGCAGGAACTCGAGCCCCCGCGGGGCGTCGCGCCCGGCCGACGCAGCGAGGGAGACGATCGCGACCGCCGCCTCCTGGCCTTGGAACCGGTCGACCGTGCCGACGCGCACGTCGCCGTGACCGGCGGCCTCGAGCGCCTCTTCGACCGCGACCTGCTGCGCGTTGTACGGCGTGACGACGATGACGTCGGCGGCGCTCAGGGGACGCGCAGGCTCCGAGACGGACCGACCGGATGCATCGGTGCGCACCGGCTGCCACGATCGACCGATGAGATCGGTGACGATGCCGGCGACGACCTCAGCTTCTTCGGGCGACCACGTGGCGTTCCCGCGGTGCCGCACGGGATGCGCGTGAAGCCCGGGAGCGATGCCCTCGAGGGTTCGCCGCGCGGTCGACGGGTGCGCGCGCAGCGCCCCGCCGTAGGACAGCGTCGACACCGATGCCGCCACGTCGGGGTGCATCCGCCACGTTCGCGCGAGGAAGTAGCCGTACTCCGCCGGGATGACGTCTGCGCCGTCGATCACCCACCCGAGCGCGGATGTGTCGACCGGTTCCGGATGCGTGCCCTGACTCACCTGGGGCAGCTGCTGAGGATCGCCGAGCAGCAGCAGGCGTGAGGCCGCCAGCGAGACGGCGATCGTGGAGGCGAGCGAGAACTGCCCGGCCTCGTCGATCACGAGCAGGTCGAGACTTCCCCGGGGCACGCGGCCCTCGTGGGCGAAGTCCCACGCGGTTCCGCCGATGACGTACCCCGTCTCGGCGTGCGCCGCGGCGAATTCGGCGATGCCGTTCTTGGCGAGCGCGGTGAACGACGGCGTGACGGCGGCATCCTTCGGCGCCTTTCCGACCTGTGCCGCCGGCACGCCCGCGGCGATCACGCGATCGAGCATGTTCTCGACCACCGCGTGCGACTGCGCCACGACGCCCACGGTGAATCCGTGCTCGGCGACGAGCCGCGCGATCACATGCGATCCGATGTAGGTCTTCCCCGTTCCCGGCGGGCCCTGCACAGCGAGGTAGCTGCGGTCGAGGTCGAGCACGCTGCGCACGATGGCATCGGCGTCGTCACCCTCGGAGACCGCGAGTGCGCCGGAGCGGGTTCGCGGCGGCCGCCGGCACAGGATGTCCGTCGCGGGCTCCTCCGGAAGCTGCGGCGCTGCGGCGATCACGGCGTCGGCCCATGCGTCGATCGCGACCTGCTGGTTCGCCGCGGGCGGGGGCGAGGCCGGCGTGAGCGCGACGGGAAGCTCGGACCACGTGAATCCCTGGACCGCGCTCTCCGAGACGATCACACCGTCGTCGAGCACTTCCACGACGCTCACCCGGTGGTCCGCGTGGATCCAGCGCGGAGCCGCGTCGAACGGGTAGGGGGCGGGCAGGTCGTAGAGAGCGAACGGCGAGGAACCTTCGCTGAGCCGTGTGCCCGGCGCCAGCTCGCCGCGGATCTCGAGGACGCGTCGGTCCGTGCGCGCCCCCTCCGGCCGATGCCAGTCCTCGACGACGCGGCACCGGGCCGGATCGATGACGACCACGTCGCGGCTGTCCTCCCACAGCGAGACCGGCTCGCGCAGCCGCAGGTAGTGCGTCGCCCAGAAGGTCTTCGCCTCGCGCGGGTAGTAGTCGATCGCCGCAGCCCCCAGCCGCAGCGACCGCGCCGGCACCGAGTCGACGGGGAGCGATGCGGCCATCTCGGCCAGCGTCGTGGCACGGTGGGATGGCCGGTAGGCGTTCTCGGCCGGATCGGCGTCGGGGGTGGGGCGCAGGGCCGCCTCGCGCGCACGGTCCACCAGCCAGTCGCGCAGCCGCAGGGTCGATACGCAGTCGTAGCGGTTGTAGTCGGCGAGATCGTCGAGCACCACGCGCGCGGCAGCCTCCTCGCCGCGGTCGTGCAGCGCCCTCGCCTCGACGTAGCGGACGATCGAGTCGTCGCCCTTCTGCACGTCGCTGGTGCGGATCTCATCGCCCATGTAGAGCGGTTCGAGCTTCTTGATGGAGTACGAGCGCGATCCGACCCGCAGAGCGCGCCGCACGACGGGATAGAGGTCGACGAAGACGCCGTCCCGCAGCAGCTGGTCGACCTCGCCCTCCCGCACGCCGTGTCGAGCGGCCATCGCCAAGAGATGAGTCGGCTCGTACGGCGCGTAGTGATAGATGTGCATGCCCGGATGCTGCTGCCGACGCATCCGCACGATGTCGAGGAATGTCTCCAGCGCTACCTTCTCTTCGGCGAACGAGTGCGCCCAGAGCGCGGTGTAGCGCTCTCCCAGATCCACCCAGCCGAAGAGATAGTCGATGCCCCACTCGGCGCGCCCCTCGCGCGGCGCCTCGGTGTACAGCGGGTCGCCTTCGAAGTCGAAGAAGATGTCGCCGGCGTTCGGCCGGGGCAGCGCCCCGAGCGCCTTCGGGGCGACCACGCGGTAGGTCGGCACCTGCGGTCGCGACATCTCGATGCCGGCGGGGCTCTCCAGCTGCAGTCGCGCCTGCACGCGAAGCATCGAGAACGTGTCGGGGTTCATCCCGGCCGGGCCCGATGGCGTCGCGGCGAGGTCGTCGATGGTGAGGATGCCGGCCGACCGCAGCCGCTGTCGCTGCACCGGTCGCATGCCGGCCACGAGCAGCAGATCCCGCGAGGCGACCACCTCGAGCTCACATGTCGCGCAGCGACCGCACGCGACGACATCGAGGTCGCCTCGCGGGTCGCCCCAGGCGACCGGTGCTCCGTCGGCGCCGGCGGCGAGATCGCGATCGGCGACCAGGGCGCGCAGGCGCGCGGCGCGCAGCTCGAACACGGGCAGCAGATCGTCGACGGCGTGGGCGCTGACGGTGCCATCGCCCAAAAGCAGCTCGACGCGGTCCGATCTGGGAACGCCGAGACGGTCGAGCTGCGCGACATATGCCGCCAACTGCATGAGGGCGGTCACCCGCGCGCGACGCGCGAGCTTGGAATCCTGCACCAGCCAGCGGCCCTGCTCGTCGCGCGCGAGAAAGTCGGCGAACCCGACGAACTCGTCGGTCGAGAAGGCCGCCTGGTAGACGATGTCGGCATCGGAGGCGAGGGCGGCCGCCGTGGCGGCGACGGCTCGCTGCAGCCCGTCGGCGTCGCGCGACTCGGTGGCATCGATCTCCCACACGCCGGCACCGAACTCCTCGCGGTAGCGCTCGAGCACACGCTGCTCGTGCGCGTCGCCGAGGCGACCGGCCCGCTCCAGGGTGAGGTCTTCGGGGTCTTCGACCACGGCGACGCGGCCGAGCTTGGCGTCGATCGCCCGCAGCCACGCGAACTCGCATTCGGCGGCCGCCTTCAGATCGCTGGCGCTCCAGACGATCCGGCCCTGGTCAGGTATGTAGCGCATGCTCTCCTCTTGGTCGCCTTCGACAGTAGCGAGGACCGCCGACACGGCCTCACCTGCCAGACTGGGCGGGTGAGCACTCCTCTCCCGTTCGACAGCGCCTACCGCCACGGGTTCGCGCGCGTCGCGGCGTGCACCGTGCCCGTCGCGATCGCCGATCCGGCGACAAACGCCGAGGCGATCCTCGACGCCGCACGCGCGTGCCACGACGACCACACCGCCGTCGCGGTCTTCCCCGAGCTCGGACTCACCGGCTACGCGATCGATGACCTCGTGCTCCAGGATGCGGTGCTCGACGCGGTCGACAGCGCGATCGAGCACCTCGCCGCCGAGACCGCCGATCTCCTGCCGGTGCTCGTCGTCGGAGCTCCGCTCCGCCACCGGAACCGCCTGTACAACTGCGCCGTCGTCATCCACCGCGGTCGCGTGCTGGGCGTCGCTCCGAAGTCCTTCCTGCCGACCTATCGCGAGTTCTACGAGCGCCGCTGGTACGCGCCCGGCGACGACCAGGCCGGTGGCGTCATTCGCATCGCCGGCGCCGACGTGCCCTTCGGGCCCGATCTGCTGTTCCGCGCCCGCGACGTTCCCGACCTCGTCGTGCACGCCGAAGTGTGCGAAGACGTCTGGGTGCCGATCCCGCCCTCCTCCCGCGCGGCGCTGGCCGGCGCGACGGTGATGGTGAACCTCTCGGGAAGCCCCATCACGATCGCGCGCGCCGAGGACCGCCACGAGCTGTGCCGGTCGCAGTCCCTGCGCTGCCTCGGAGCGTACGTCTATGCCGCCGCCGGCGCGGGCGAGTCGACCAACGACGTGTCCTGGGACGGCCAGACGATGATCTACGAGGTCGGCAACCTCCTCGCCGAGACCGAGCGCTTCCCCGACGGGCCGCGCCGCTCCGTCGCCGACATCGATCTCGACCGCCTGCGACAGGACCGCCAGCGACAGGGGACCTTCGACGACAACCGCCGAACCCACGCCGCCGACACCGTCTTCCGCACCGTCGAGTTCGACCTCGCGCCCCCGGTGTCGCCGACCGGCCTCGCGCGGCCGGTCGACCGCTTCCCGTTCGTGCCCGACGACCCGGCACGGCTGGCGCAGGACTGCTACGAGGCGTTCAACATCCAGGTGACCGGTCTGGTGCAGCGGATGCGGGCGATCGGGAACCCCAAGCCCGTGCTCGGCGTCTCCGGCGGCATCGACTCGACCCACGCGCTCCTGGTGATCGCGCGCGCGATGGACCTGCTCGGTCGGCCCCGCTCGGACATCCTCACCTACACGATGCCGGGCTTCGCGACGAGCGAGCGCACCAAATCCAACGCGATCGCCCTGTCCCAGGCGATGGGCGCGTCGATCGAGACGATCGACATCCGCGGTGCAGCGACGGAGATGCTGGAGAAGCTGGGGCACCCGTTCGCCGCGGGAGAGCCGTTGCACGACATCACCTTCGAGAACGTGCAGGCGGGGCTGCGCACCGATTACCTCTTCCGCCTGGCCAACCGCAACGGCGGCTTCGTCGTGGGCACCTCCGACATGTCCGAGCTCGCCCTCGGTTGGGCCACCTACGGCGTCGGCGATCACATGAGCCACTACGCGGTGAACGCCGGTGTGCCGAAGACCCTCATCCAGCACGTGATCCGCTGGGTGATCTCCCACCGCGAAGGCGTCGACGACGCGGCCGCGGCGATCCTGCAGGGTGTGCTGGACACCGAGATCAGTCCCGAGCTCGTTCCGGCCGACGCCGACGGCAACATCCAGTCCACCGAGGACCGCATCGGGCCGTATGCCCTGCACGATTTCACCCTGTTCCACGTGCTGCGGTTCGGGATGCGCCCGTCGAAGATCGCGTTCGTGGCCGCACACGCGTGGAGCGACGCCGAGGCCGGCGCGTGGCCGCCCGGATTCCCCCACGACGACCGCTACGCCTTCACGCTCGACGAGATCGCCCGGTGGATGCGGGTGTTCCTCACGCGCTACTTCTCGTTCGCGCAGTTCAAGCGCTCGGCGATCCCCAACGGACCGAAGGTCTCCCCCGCCGGCTCGCTGTCCCCGCGTGGAGACTGGCGGGCGCCGTCGGACGGCAACGCGCGCGTGTGGCTCGCCGAACTCGATGCGGCGCTTCCGCCGAGCTGATCACGCCGCCGAGTCGGTGCGATCCCGCAGGCCCACGCGGTCGGGGATCTCGAACGGGATGTGCGGCAGCCACGACGACGGCTCCGGCCAGGGCGGCGAGGTCGGCAGGGCCGTCAGCATCCGCCGCAGTCCGTCGTCTCCGGGCGACACCGGACGGGCGGCGGGGATCACCCGGCGCGGGGCGTGGTGCCCGAGCGCGCCGCACCACCAGTGGCGCCACGTGGTGTCGACGTCTTCGGGATCGAGCACGATGTAGTAGTCGGGCATCACCGCCTCCGCCGCGGCGAAGTGGGCGAGCGCGGTCTCGACCTCCAGCTCGAGGGCGCCGAGGGTGGAGCGCTCCTCGTACAGCTCCACCCATGCGGCGGCGACGTGCTCCAGCGGATCGGCGTCATGCACGATCCACGGGGTGCGGGTGGCTCCGATGCGGCGGGCGGCGAGGGCCGGCTCGCTCCCCCGCAGCGTCAGGATCTCGACCCCTCGGATCCCGTCGAGCGTCTCGATCGCATCCTCCGCCGCGTCGCCGACGACCGCGACGACCGTTCCCCTGTCGGCTGTGTGCTCCATGCTTCACGATATGTCGCGGATCGTTGCGAGCGCGTGACACGCGACGATCGTCTGCGTTTCGTGACCTGCGCGGCGCCTTCACCCGTCGCGGCGCCTTCACCTGTCGCGAAGTGTCGCCACCGGGCGGCGTGACGACATCCGGCGGCAACCGAATCGACGCGATCCGGACGCCCGCGTGCGGTTCCGGTGGCGGGCGTGCGGTTCCGGTGGCGGGCGTGCATGATGGGAGGGCGAGTGGCGGACGACCGATGGGGGCGGGATGACGACGCATCGCGATTCGACGGATGCGCTGTCGGACTTCGCGGATCTGATGGCGGGATCCGAGACGGCGTCCGCCGACACCGCGGCCGAGCGCGGGCGCACCCGCAGGGTTCTCGGTCGCATCCTGCTCGCGATGGTGCTCATGATCGCCCTCGGTGCGCTGTCGGCGGGCGGATACGCGGCGTGGGCGCTCGGCGCTGCGCTCCCGGCACCGACGGCACAGCTGCAGGATCGGGCCGTCGCCGCATCCGAGCCGGTCGCGGTCGCGGAACCGTCACAGGGGGCGTCGGCGGTGACGGTGTCGGGTGCGCCGGAATATCTCGGCGCGGACGGACTTCAGGCGGCGAGCGGAACCACGGATGCCGCGCCGATCGCGAGCATCACCAAGCTCATCACCGCTCTCGTCGTGCTCGACGCCCATCCCCTGGGCGAGGGGGATGCCGGCCCCACGCTCACCTTCGGTGCCGCCGACCACGCCCTCTACGACGCCTACTACGTGCGGGGTGCGACGATCGCGGCCATGCCCGCAGGCAGCACCATGACGCTGCGAGACGCCCTCGCGACGATGCTCATCCCGTCGGCGAGCAACTACGCGCACGCGGTGTCGACGTGGGCCTATGGCTCGCAGTCCGCGTTCCTCGGCGCGGCGCGCGCCTGGCTCGACGCGAACGGACTCACCTCGACGAGGATCGTCGATCCCACCGGTCTCGATCCGGGGAATGTCAGCACCACCGCCGACCTGCTGCGCTTGGGCGCGCTGGCCGCGGCAGACCCCACGATCGCGGAGCTCGCGGCGACGCCCTCGCTCACGCTCCCCGCGACCGGTCCGATGCGCAACACCAACGAGCTGCTCGGCGTCGACGGCATCACGGGTCTGAAGACCGGCAACCTCGGCAACGGCACCTTCACCCTGCTGTACACGGCATCGCTCGACGTCGGACTCGGTGAGCCGCTCGCCGTCACCGGCGCGGTCGTGGGCAGCCAGACGCGAGAGGCGACGAACGACGTCGCGCTGCGCACGCTCGCCAGCATCCGCGCGGGGTTCCACGACGTCGCCCTCGCCGACGCCGGCGACGTCGTCGGCACGATCACGACGCCGTGGGGCGAGTCCGCCCAGGCGGTCGTGGCGCGCGACGCCGCGCTGCGCACGTGGTCGGACACCCCGGTCGCGGTGACCGTCGACACGCGCGCGCCGGAGGTCTACCGCGACGGCGCCGTGGTCGGCACGATCACGTGGACCGCCGGACCCGAGACCGCCACCTCCGACGTCGTCGTGGCGGGCCACATCCCCGAACCCACCGCGTGGTGGCGCCTGACACATCCCGATCAGCTCGGCTGACCCGGC
>NZ_DEPK01000034.1:0-2700 GCF_002358725.1 Microbacterium sp. UBA3394 | reverse complement strand
GCATGGCTCGCGATGTCGCCGAGGCCGATGCCGAGGCCATCCGCAATGCCCGTGACGCCGTGCAGGCCGCAGTGAAGGCCGAGCGCGCGGAATCGCAGGATGGGGCCGAGCCCGCTGGATCAGGAGCGAAAGCCGAGCGGAACGGACAGAGCGATGTCGACCGGGCGAAGGCTCATCTCGACGAGCTCCTCGCCGCGCGCCGTGCGCTCGACGCCATCCGGGTCGACCTCCTCGCCGACATGCTCCTCACAGCGGCTCCCGACGCGCACACCGGAACGACAGCGACCGGACTCGGCGCGATCCAGGCGCACGTGCAGGTGACCATCCCGGTGCTCACGCTCCTCGACTCTCCGGCCGACGACCCGTTCGAAGCCGTCACGCTCGCCGGACACGGTCCGATCGACCCGGATACGGCCAGGGAACTCGCACGAAACGCTCCCGGATGGGACCGGATTCTCACACATCCCATCTCCGGCGAAGTGCTCGGGGTCGACCGCTACCAAGCGTCCAGTCAGATGCGCCGCACCCTCGACGTTCGAGATCAGCACTGTCGATTCCCCGGGTGTCGACTGCCTGCCGCGGTCTGCGACCTCGACCATACGCTGGACTGGCAATTCGGAGGCATGACCACCATGTCGAATCTCAGTCATCTGAGGCTGTCGCATCACACCCTGAAACATCAGACGCCATGGACGGTCGTGCAGAAGCCGGGCGGCGTTCTGGAATGGACGAGCCCCACCGGACGCGTCTACCCCGACCACCCGGTGTCCAGCGTGCAGTTCGTCACCGACGCCGAGTTCGATCCGGCGCCGTTCTGACCCGCCGAAGCGGTCCCCCTTCGGGAAAATTCGGGAAAGATAACGCTTTCCTTGACCTTGGCTTCGCGTGGCGTGACAATGGACCAACCGCGTCAGCAAACGCTTTCCCGTATTTGCGGCGTGGGGAGGAGCACCGACGCTCCTCCGGAAGTCACCGTTTCGAAGGAGATTCAGTGCCCGATCAACGTCGCCCCAGACGACTGAGAACAACCATCGCCGCCGTCGTCGGAGGCGCGATCGTCGCCTCCGGCGCCCTCGCGGCTTCCCCCGCATCCGCCGCCGACGAGATCGACCTGCGCTTCGACTTCGGCGGGTCATCCTCCCCCACTCCGGAGGGGTGGATCGCGATCCACCCGGGCTCGGCATACGACCCTGACGCGGGTTACGGCTTCACCGCGGCTCCGGGAGCGTTCCGCGACCGCGGCGGCGACGACCTGGTCGCGCGCGACTTCACCATCGGAGACGGTTCGGCCTTCGCCGTCGACGTTCCCAACGGCACCTACGAAGTCACGACGTGGGCGGGCGACCTCATCGCCGGCAACCGCACCAGCTTCGATATCGAGGGCACGGCATTCTCGGGTCCGCGCACCTCGAGCGGTGACGTGCACGAGGAGTTCTTCCCCGCGGTCGAGGTCTCCGACGGACAGCTGAACATCTCCGCCTCCGGCGATGCGCGCATCAACGGCATCACCGTGCAGACTCCGCTCGCCGCTCCCTCGACCCTCGCCTCGTCGGTCGACGCCGACGAGTTGAATGTCGCCCTCGGTTGGCAGCCCGTCGAGGGCGCCACCGGCTACACCCTCTATCGCTCGGCACCCGGCGGCGACCTGAACGAGATCGGCACGGTCAGCGCCCCGGCCGAGCCCGCGGAATCGCCGACATTCGTCGACTCCGACGTCGAGCTCGGTGAGACCTACGACTACGCCGTCGCCACGGTCAAGGGCGAGCGCATCTCGCGCCCCGGCGAGCGCCTCGCCGTGTCGGTGATCGACGAGTCCGTCGCACCGCCCGCCGCACCAACCGGGCTGACGACCGAATCCATCGACCGCAACCATGTCACGCTCACGTGGGATGCCGCCGACGACGTCGCGCTTTACAAGGTGTTCCGCTCGACGCGCGACGACATCCCCTTCGAAGAGATCGGTCAGGTCTCGGAGGCCACCTACACCGACGACGACGTGCTGACCACCCGGCCATACCTCTACAAGGTCGTCGCACTGAACGCCGGTGGCGCCTCGGAGGAGTCGGAGGTGCTCTCGACCGAGATCGCCACGACACTCGTGCGCGACGTCGAGTACCTCGACCGCTCCCCCGTCGCCGTGTCCACCGACGACGGCGTCTACCTCGGCTGGCGCCTGCTCGGCCTCGACGATCGCGCGATGGGCTTCGACGTCTACCGCGACGGCGCGAAGATCACGGATGCGCCCCTCACCAACACGACGAACTTCGTCGATGTCGAGGGCACGGCCGACTCGACCTACCTCGTCACGACCCAGGTCGACGACCGCGAGGTCTCGGTCACCGACAAGTTCGGCGTCTGGGCATCGGACTACCTCGACGTCCCGCTCGACAAGCCGGCCGACCAGACCATGCCCGACGGCAGCACTGCCACGTACGCGCCGGGCGACGGCACCGTGGGCGACGTCGACGGAGACGGCGAGTACGAGCTGATCTTCCTGTGGAACCCGTCGAACGCGCAGGACAACTCGCGACCGGGATACACCGGCAACGTCTATATCGAGGCGGTCGAGTTCGACGGCACGAGCCTGTGGCGCATCGACCTCGGGCGCAACATCCGCGCTGGCGCGCACTACACGCAGCTCGAGGTCTTCGACTACGACAGCGACGGACGAGCGGAAGTCGCCGTGAAGACGGCCGACGG
>NZ_DEPK01000244.1:3944-4970 GCF_002358725.1 Microbacterium sp. UBA3394 | reverse complement strand
TTTCACGCGGCCGACGTTACGCGGAACGCGTTTCCGCAGTGTTACCCGCATGAACATTTCGTGTGCCGGCGCCGCACACCGCCGAACGCGCTATCCGGCTGCCGACTCCGGAACGACCGACGCCTGGTCGGATGCCGGCGTTCCGCGGTGATTCCACATCACCGCCACATACAGCGCCGCCCCGAGAAGGGCACCGATGACCCACGCGAAACCGCTCAGCGCTCCCACCGCGGGCACCCATACCGCTGCGACGGAGAAGACCGCCGCCACGGCCACGGCGATCACCGCCCGGACGTTCCACCCGCGCTGATAGTGATACCGCGCCGCGGGGTCCATCGAGAACAGGTCCGCGATGGTCAGGGCGCGTCGCTGCACGATGTAGTAGTCCGCGACGAGCACGCCATAGAGCGGGGCGAGGACGGCGCCGAGGGTGTCGACGAAGACCGGGAGGTTGTCGCCGATCGTCACCACCCACAGGGCGCCGATGATGAAGCCGAACAGGGCGGTGAGGTAGCCGCCGGTCTTGAAGCTGATGCGCTGCGGGGCGAGGTTCGAGAGGTCGTACGCCGGCGGGATGAAGTTCGCGACGAGGTTGATGCCGACCGTCGCGAGCAGGAACGTGATCGCGGCGACGATGGTGAGGAAGACGTTGCCGACCTGTCCGACGATGTCGGCGGGATTCGTGAGCGGCTCGCCCTGACCGTCTTGGAAGACGATGTAGGCGCCGGCGGTGATGAACAGGGCGAGGAAGGTGAAGAAGGTGAGGCTCACCGGCAGGCCGAGGAAGTTGCCGCGCTTCATCGCCTTCTCGCTCTTGGCGAACCGTGAGAAGTCGCCGAAGTTGATGATCACCGCGGAGAAATAGGCGATCATCGTGCCGATCACCCCGACGAAGGCCGCGACGGCGGCCCATCCTTCGACCTCGGAGCTGTTGAAGATCTGGCCCACGGCGGGGATGAGGTCGTCACCCGCCTGGATCCAGATGGCGACGAGCAGCACGACCATGACGACGTAGACCGCGGGTCC
>NZ_DEPK01000244.1:0-3559 GCF_002358725.1 Microbacterium sp. UBA3394 | reverse complement strand
AGACCGGCGACGATCGCGTACGAGACCCAGTCGATCGCATCCATGCCGAGCACCGCGGGCAACTCGGGGTCGCCGAAGATCGCGTCGAGCGCGAGGGCGACCGCCGTGGAGGCGAAGTAGGTCTGCGCGCCGAACCAGAAGATCGCCACGATGCCGCGGATCAGAGCGGGGAACTGCGCGCCGCGAACCCCCATGCTCGACCGCGCCATGACGGCGTAGGGGATGCCGTACTTCACGCTGGGCTTGCCGGTCAGGTTGACCAGCCAGTTCACGAACAGGCCGGCCAGGACGATCGCGGCGAACACCCACCACCCGCTGATCCCGGCCGTCACGAACAGGCCCGCGGCGAGGGTGTAGCCCGCGAGGGACTGCACGTCGTTCGTCCACACGTTGAAGATCTCGAACGCCGTCCACCGCCGCTTCTCGCGCGGCAGCGGCGCGAGATCGTCGTTGTAGAGCGAGGGATGCGGGTGCGCACCGGCATCGGTGTCGAACGGCTCGGACTCGTGCGGACCTGCGGCGGTGCTCGTCATGTCGTTCTCCCTCGATGCGGTGAAGCAGGTCGCCCGCGGTGGTGCGGACGGTGCGACCGGCGATGGAAAGGCGCTTCCGATCCGCCGAGGTTATTGCGCGGGGAGAGGGGCTGGGTTTCGCGGGTGTAAATCCTGTGACGACGACGCCGTCACGGCGGGGAAACGTGGTCGGTGTAACGTGCGGCGGGTGCACCTCACCGACTTCAACGACCTCGACGACGCGACCGCCCGCGATCTCGTGCGCGTGTGGGCCGCCGTTCCGAGCTGGGTCGACGGCGTCGTCGCCGCGCGACCGTACGCCTCCATCGACACCCTCACGTCGCACGCCGCCGATCTGGCGAAGGGTTGGGGCCGCGCCGAGCTCGAGCAGGCGCTCTCCCAGCACCCGCGCATCGGTGAGAAGCCGGAGGGAGCGAACGCCGAGGCGGCCGCATCCCGTCGCGAGCAGTCGACGATGACCGACGCGGATCCCGCCGTGGCGGCGGCGATCGCGACCGGCAACGCGGAGTATGAGGCCCGCTTCGACCGGGTCTTCCTCGTGCGCGCCGCCGGCCGCACGCCCGAGCAGATCTTGCGAGAGCTGCAGCGCCGGCTCGGGAACGACGACGACACCGAAGTGCGCGAGGCGTGCGAGCAGCTGGCCGAGATCGCTCTGCTGCGCCTGCGCGGCGCGGTCGGTCACAAGCCCATCTGAACGGCAGGATCATCCCCATGAGCACGCACCTGACCACGCACGTCCTCGACGCTTCGCGCGGCGCCCCGGCCCGAGAGGTGAGCATCGCCCTCGCCCGCCTGCGCGACAGCGGCGAGGTCTCGCACCTCGCCGATGGTCTGACGAACGACGACGGCCGCCTCGCTCTCGGGCCGGAGCTGCTCGATCCCGGCACCTACCTGCTGACGTTCGCGACCGGCGCCTACTTCGCGGCGCAGCAGGTGGAGACCTTCTACCCGCTCGTGACGGTCAGCTTCAGCGTCGCGCCCGCCGCCGATGGCGAGACGCCCCACCTGCACGTGCCGCTGCTGCTCAGCCCGTTCGCCTACTCCACCTATCGCGGCAGCTGAGCCGACTACGGAGGCCGGCCGCGAGCGTCGCCAACACAGGAGATCCTGCGGGCTCGTGCCGCATCCATCGATCTGGAGCGGCTCGCCGCCGCAGATCTCCTGTGTTGTTCGCACGCAGCCGCGACTGCCGTCGACCGGGTGGCTCAGGCGACGGGCTGCTGCAGGTCGATGACCCAGCCCGACGCATCGGGGCCGTCGAACGGGGTCTCGAGATAGACCTCTCGGCCGGCGCCGTTCGGGCGCAGGCCGCGCCCCTCGACCTCCTGGATCAGGCCCTGCCACGCGGCCTGGATGCCCGAGAGATCGGGCGCCTCCAGCCGGGTCACAAGCGCGCGCTCGGCCGCGGCGACATCGATGCGCTGCAGCCCGGCGGGAACCGCCGCCTCGGCCACCTGCTCGCCGACGACGACGCGCATCCCCTCGCCCGCGACCTCGTAGGTCGCGACGCCCGGTCCGGTGCGGTCGGCACTCGCCTCATCGATCGCACCGTTGACGCGGTCGAACATCGGGCCGATGTCGTTCTCGATCTCTCCCATCTCCGCCACTGTGGCGGTGATGCCCACGAGGACGAGCCGGGGAAGGGCGGTTTCGGTGTATTCGGACATGATCGATCCTCTCTCGATCAATCGGAGCTTCGCCTCGATGCGGGCCAGCCGCAGCGTGTCCGACGCGAGCTGCGTGCGCAGTTCTTCGCGGCGCGCTTCGAGCAGGTTCCGCACCCTCTCGGCGGTGAGCCCGTCGTTCAGCATCGACCCGACCTGCTCGAGGGAGAAGCCGAGGTCCTTCAGAGCGACGAGCTGGTTGGCGCGCGGCAGCTGGCTCGAGGAATACGAGCGGTAGCCGCTGTGCGCGTCGACGCGCGCCGGGACGAGGATTCCGAGCCGATCGTAATGGCGCAGCATCCTCACCGACACGCCCGCCATGCGGGCGAACTCTCCGATACTCAACATGGTGATCCCACCCCACGCTCTGACACGGTGTCAGGGTCAAGCGTCACGTCGCAGTCGGCGCTGACTCAGGGGATCCAGTACCCCACGGCGCAGAGCACCCGCGTCTCGTCGTCGGCATCGGCGGGCGGATCGATTGCGGGAGGGAAGACGCCCCACTGACGCCATTCGTCGGCATGCGCCACGACGTGCTCGTTCAAGCCGGCGAGCAGCTCCGGCGAGAAATGGAAGTCGATCCCGAGCTTCTTCGCGATCAGCCAGGCCTGGAACGCACGATAGGTGGCCAGGTGCGCGAATCCCTCGGCGGCGGGATAGTCCCCGTACTGGAACCGGAAGACGGCGTCGTCGGGAACCCCGGCTCGCACCGCCTCACCGGCGGCGTCGTTGAGCGCGTCGTAGGAGGCCACCGGGTCGTCACCGAGCAGGTCGGCCTCACGGAACTCGTCGCCCTCGGCGATCGATCGCCCGGCGAGCACGCCAGGGATCCACGCTTCGTCGTAGGCGTGGGCGAAGAGGATGTCGCGGTAGGTGGGGTCAGGTGTGCTCGTCCACTCGGACGGCGCGGGGCGATCGAGGTCGGCGACGTCGATCCGGTCGATGACGCTGCGCAGAGCGGCATCGGAGGCGAGGAACAGCTCATCGGCTCTCATGACGCTCACCGTAGCGCCGACCTCCGACACGCTCCACCGCTGCCGCGGGAGGCGATCAGGCCGTGAAGACGGTGTGCACGTCGCCGGCGACCGCGCGCCCGCCGAGCGCCTCGAGCTCGAGCAGCACGGCGCTGCCGATCACCTCGGCGCCGAGCTCGGCGAGCAGTCGATGGCTCGCACGCAGCGTGCCGCCGGTGGCGAGCACGTCATCCAGCACGAGCACGCGCGATCCGGCGGGAATGTCGTCCGACGCCTCGACCGCCGCCTCGCCGTACTCGAGGGCGTAGGAGACGGATGCGGCCGGCCGCGGCAGCTTGCCGGCCTTGCGGATCGGCACCATCCCGGTGCCGGTCGCGACGGCGGCGGC
>NZ_DEPK01000129.1:0-3927 GCF_002358725.1 Microbacterium sp. UBA3394 | reverse complement strand
CGCCGGTGTGAAGACGGGGCACCAACCCGACACCAAGCAGCTGCTCCCCGCCCTCGGCTCCTTCAAGCCGACCTATCTGCTGGCCGTCCCCCGCGTGTTCGAGAAGGTCTACAACTCGGCCGAGCAGAAGGCCGAAGCCGGAGGAAAGGGCAAGATCTTCCACGCCGCCGCCGAAACAGCCATCGAGCACTCGAAGCTCGAGCAGGAGGGTCGCAAGATTCCGCTCGGCCTGCGCCTGAAGTTCCGTCTGTTCGACAAGCTCGTCTACAGCAAGCTCCGCGACGCCATGGGCGGCAGGGTCATCTACGCGGTGTCGGGGTCGGCCCCGCTGGGTCCGCGGCTCGGTCACTTCTTCCACAGCCTGGGGGTCGTGATCCTCGAGGGCTACGGGCTCACCGAGACCACGGCGCCGGCCACGGTCAACACGACCCAGCAGATGAAAATCGGCACCGTCGGCCCGGTCATCCCGGGTGTCGGTGTGCGTCTGGCCGACGATGGCGAGATCCAGGTCAAGGGCGTCAACGTGTTCAAGGAGTACTGGCGCAACCCGGAGGCCACGGCCGCCGCATTCGACGGCGAGTGGTTCCGCACCGGCGACATCGGCACGTTCGACAGCGACGGCTGCCTGGCCATCACGGGGCGCAAGAAGGAGATCATCGTCACCGCCGGTGGCAAGAACGTCGCCCCGGCCGCTCTGGAGGACCCGATCCGCGCCAATCCGATCATCGGCCAGGTGGTCGTCGTCGGCGATCAGAAGCCGTTCATCTCCGCGCTGATCACGCTCGATCCCGAGATGCTTCCGACCTGGCTGTCGAACAACGGCCTGCCCGCGGACATGCCCCTCGAAGACGCAGCGAAGAACGACGCGGTGCGTGCCGAGGTGCAGAAGGCCATCGACCACGCCAACACCCTCGTGTCCCGCGCCGAGTCGATTCGCAAGTTCACCATCCTCGCCACCGAATGGACCGAGGCGTCGGGTCATCTCACTCCGAAGATGAGCATCAAGCGCAACGTGATCATGAGCGACTTCGCCACCGAGATCGACGAGATCTACGCCGTGCCGGTGAACACGACCAACGTCTCGCTGACCTGACGCGAAGGCGATTCCGGTGCCCTCGGGGCAGCCGGCACCGGAATCGTCAGAACCACTCCGATTCGCGGATCTGCCGCATCGCGACCTTGCGGGATTCAGGGGTCAGCCGACTGAGGTAGAGCTTTCCGTCCAGATGGTCGGTCTCGTGCTGCAGCGCCTGGGCCATGAGGCCTTCGCCCTCGACGACGACCTCGCGTCCATCGAGGTCGATACCGCGGGCTGCCGCATGCGGGTAGCGGAGCGCGTCGTGCCAGAGTCCGGGAACCGACAGACATCCCTCGCCGATGTACTCCGGCTCTCCCGAGACCTCCACGATCTCCGGATTGAGGAGATAGCCGATGTCCCCGTCGATGTTGTAGCTGAAGGCGCGAAGACCGACGCCGATCTGGGGCGCGGCGACACCGGCGCGCCCAGGCAGCTCCACGGTGTCCAGCAGATCCCGTACGAGGGAGCGGACGCCGTCGTCGATGACCTCGATCGTCGCGCTCGGAGCGCGCAGCACGGGGTCGCCGAAGACGCGGATCGCGCGCACGGCCATGTCAGGCAGCCGCCGTCGCGGTCCGCAGGCCCTCCACCACGACCGCGGCGAGCTCGCGTGCGGCGTCCCGGGTGGCGGCGTTCAGATCGCGGAACACGATCGAGGACCCCGTGGCGATGTGGGCGTCGTACGGCATGCGCACCACCGCCCGCACGCGCGTGCGGAAGTGCGCGTCGAGCTGGTCCAGCTGCACGAGCGGGGCACCCGGGCGACCGCTGTTGAGCACCACGACGGCGTTCCGCACGCGGTCGGCATAGCCGTTCGTCTCGAGCCAGGTGAGCGTTTCGGACGCGAGGCGCGCTTCGTCGACGCTCAGCCCGGCGACGAGCACGAGCTGGTCGGCGAGTTCGAGCGTGGCTCCCATGACCGAATGCACGATGCCGGTGCCGGTGTCGGTGAGCACGATCGAGTAGTAGTGGGCGGCGAGACTCGCGACGTCGTGATAGTCGCGTCCACTGAACGCCTCCGAGACCTGCGGGTCCGAATCGGACGCGAGGACGTCGAGGCGCGTCTCGTCTCGGGCGACGATGGCCGAGATGTCGCTGTATCCCGACACCTCGCCGCGCACGCGGGCGAGGTCTCGGACGGTCCGTCCGCCTGTCCGGCCGATGCGGTCGGCAAGCGTGCCGCGATCGGGGTTGGCGTCGACGGCGATGACGCGGTCGTCGCGCGCGTCGGCCAGCGCCATCCCCAGCAACGCGGTGACGGTGGTCTTGCCCACTCCGCCCTTGCGTGAGACGACGGGGACGAAACGGGCGGCACCGGGCAGCGGCGCCCCGATCCGGCGGTCGAGCCCCTTCCGGGCCTGAGCCTTCCGGCTGTCGCCGAGGTTGATCCGCCGACCCGAGAGCGCGTAGATCAGCTGCTGCCAGTACCCCTCGGGCTCGGGACGCGACAGCTGCGTGCGGTCGAGCAGCCGGTCGGCGGTGAGCAGGTCCGCGGTCTCGCGGTCGGGCTCGAACTCGCCGAGGCGCTTGGACGACAGGGTGATGTCTGCTCGCGTCGTGACGCGGTCGCCGCCTTCGCCGCGATCGAGGACGCGCGTCTCCCCCGGATGCTGCGCCTCACGCCGCGTCGTCGGCACCGATCCCGTTCTGGGGACCGTCGGCGCCGGCTCGGTCGCGGCCGACGTCGTCGGTGGTGCGGCGCCCGCCACAGGCCCGTTCTCGTCACGGCTGGGGACGTCATCGCGTGCGGGCTCGACGAACGCCGGCCCGTCATCGACGTCTTCCGCCGCGTCGGTGACGATCTCGGCGGTGTGCACGTCGGCATCCACCGTCACCGACGGCTGTTCTCCGGTCTCGAGGTGGCCCTCGACGATCTCGTCGTCCTCCTCGAGGGATTCCGAAGCCGCCGTACCGGCGGGCGCGGCGACCTCACCGGACACGGGAAGCTCATCATCGATGACGTCTTCGTCATCATCGTCGCGATCGACCGGCAGCGAGACCGACACCTGCTGTGTCGACGTGCCGAGCAGCCCGATGGCATGCGTGTCGAGGTTCCCGCCATCGTCGAGGACGGCGTTTTCGGCCGCCTCGTCGTCCGGCGAGTGGTCATGCTGATCGGGGCTCACGGGGTACTCCTGGGGTTCTCACGCGCGATCGCGCGCCGTCCAGGCTATCCCGCGGGCCGGATGACGACCAAAAGGTCGCCCGCGTCGACCTGCGCCGTCGCCGCGACCGCGAGCCGCTCGACCACGCCGTCGACGGGCGCGGTGATCGCCGCTTCCATCTTCATCGCCTCGATCGACGCGACCGGCTGACCTGCTGAGACCGTATCGCCGACGGCGGCCTTGAGCGTGACGACACCCGAGAACGGCGCGGCGACCTGGCCCGGTCGCGACGTGTCGGCCTTCTCGGCCTGATGCGTCTCGACGGTGATGCTGCGGTCCCGTGCGAAGACGGGGCGCAGCTGTCCGTTGAGGGTGGTCATGACCGTGCGCATGCCCTTGTCATCGGCCTCGCCGATGGCTTCCAGGCCCACGAACAGCTTCACGCCGCGGTCGATCTCGACGACGTGCTCGGCGCCCGGTTCGAGGCCGTAGAGGTAGTCGGCCGTGTCGAGCACGCTGAGATCGCCGAACACCTCGCGGGACTGCTCGAACGCCCGGGTCGGCGCCGGGAAGAGCAGCGCATTGAGCGCGCGACGTCGTTCGTCGGACGACCCCGCCAGCGCCTTCGTCTCGGTGTCGGTGAGGGGGGTGACCCCCGTCTTCACCTCGCGCCCGTGCAGCACCTTCGAGCGGAACGGCTCCGGCCAGCCGCCCGGAAGATCTCCGAGCTCGCCCGCCATGAAT
>NZ_DEPK01000237.1:0-3722 GCF_002358725.1 Microbacterium sp. UBA3394 | reverse complement strand
GGCTTAGCTGTTAGATGTGGCGTCGGAGTCGGTGAACAGCGAAGCGACGCCGGCTCGGCCGGCGGCGGTGTCGAGGGCTTCCGAGACTGAGTCGAGGTCGCTGTCAAAGAGGTCTGAGTAGACGTCGAGTGTCATGGCGGCAGACGTGTGCCCGAGCATTCGTTGGACGGTCTTGACGTTTGCGCCGGCCTGCACGGCGAGGGATGCGGCCGTGTGGCGTAGGTCGTGCGTTGTCATGGTCGGCAGCTCGGCCTTCGTAAGTGCGGTCTTGAACCAGGACTTGGAGCCTTCGTCCGAACGAGTGCGGCGCATGAATTGCCCGTCTTTGCCCGGGAAGATCAGCGCATCCCGGGGCCGGTCCTGCAGGGCGCCTCGGAGTTCCTCGACGAGGAAGCGGGGGATCGGTACGAGGCGACCCTTGTGTGACTTAGGTGTGCCCTCGTGAATCTTGCCGTGTACTTCGACGGCGTTCGCGGTGATGTGTAGCCGGCCGCGTGCGAGGTCCAGGTCGCGCACGCGCAAGGCTGTGGCCTCGCCCCAGCGGATACCGGTGTAAGCGAGCACGAGGACCAGGAGCTTCCGCTCGCCGGAGGCCTGGGCGAGTCGGATGACCTCTTGATGGGTCAGGTATCCGTGACGGCCTCGGCTCTTCTTCGGCAGACCGACGCGCCCCATGCGTGCAGGGTTGCTGGGTATCCGGCCATCGAAGACTGCGTCATCAAGGATGCTGGCGAGCACCCCGAACGTTCGGATCGTCACCGTGGCGCCGGTTTCGCTGGACAGTCTGGCCACCCAGGCACGCACGTCGGTGTGGCGGATGTCTCCCACCTCCCAGCGCCCCCAGGTTGGCTGGACTCGCAGGCGCCAAGCTGTCATCACCGGCGCGAAGGACGAGGGTTTCATCGAGTGCTGTTTTGCCTCCAGCCACGTCTCGCCAAGAGCATCGACGGTCACCTTTGCGACCTTGGGGTCGACGTAGGCGCCCCTGGCGCGCGAGGATTCGACTTCGGCGAGCCAGCGTTCAGCGTCGCGTTTGCGTTCGAACCCGCGCCTACCGCCCTTGGTGCCGTCGGGTTTCAGGTAGCGCACTTCGTAGCGTCTGCCGGCCGCGCTTTGATAGGGCCTGACGTTACCCACCCGCCGGTCGACCGGCGTGGTATTTCATACCCTCGAGACGGCCCGCTTTGCGGGCGTCGATGATCCATTGCGATGCGGTGCGGTGGGGGATGCCGAGCTCTTGCTGCAGCAGCTTCGCTGGAGGAAGCCCAGCGAGCGCGGCGCTACCGTAGAGCAGCTCGACGACTTCCATGCGAGCTTCGCCGGCGCCACGCTTGACGACCTCAGCGGCGAGCATCGGAGGCAGGATGCGCCCGCCAGATGTTGTCAGCTGATCCACGCTGAGCCATGTCGCGTTCGGATCGTCCTCATCCTCGAGCGTGAGGAAGATGCATCGCGGTGCTGCCATCTGCACGATCGCCTGCATCCCGACCTTCGCGACGGTGGGGTAATTCACCTCAACGTCTTCGCGAATCGCCGTGTTCGTCACGACCTTGATGACGTACCGCCCTTCGCCACGAACGTAGCGGGCGGTGAGCGTCGTCTTCACGCCGAGCGCGGCATCGGTAGCCGTCGCGACAAATGCGGGAGCTATGCGCAGTGCGGACCCGACCGGCTCTGTGGCTGCATCCCAGGTGAGCTCCTGGCCATCGAGTGTCTTCACGTCGACCTTCACCTCCCTAGTTTGTCTAACCGCACGGCGCTTTCGCATTAACCTCTTGTGCAGAGTAGCAGATAGTGCTTCACTCAGCGTAAACCAGTTGGTACATACGCAAGTGGAGGTGGGCAATGTTCAAAGTCCTTCAGATCGAGTGCGACGATCCAGAGCACACGTTCCTCACGCAGCACGAGTTGGCCGAGAACCTCGGCTTCCCGTTGAGCCGGCTCACGGGCTGGCGCAAGAACGGCGGCGGCCCGAAATTCACCAAGTTCGGCAAGTCAGTGGCATACAAGGTGTCCGAGGTGAACGCGTGGATCGACGAGCACACTCATGAGCGCATCGGCGATCGCGCCGTCCGCGCCGCGCGGAGGCTGCGGTGATCCGGCTCGTTGTCTATACGGCAGGTGACGACTGCATGCAGTGTCGTCTTACGAAGCAGATGTTGGATGCTGCCGGCCTCGCGTTCCACGAGGTCAACCTCGCTGAGCCGTCCAACGCAGCGGCTCACGCATTCGTCACCAGAGACCTCGGCTACCTGTCCGTCCCCATCCTCGTCGTCGACGAAGGTCGTCATTGGGTGGGGTTTCGGCCTGACCTGATTAGCGATCTTGCTTGTCGGCTGAACGAAGCGGAGAGCTAGTCATGGATGGCGAAGCTCAAGGTGCCTCGAGCGAGAAGGCGCGCACCGAGAGTGAGCGCCTTGAGCGAAGGCGCGAGTCGAGACGGCGCTATCGCGAGCGTCATGCCGACGAGCTGCGCGAGCAGAGCCGGCAATGGAAGGCCTCGCATCCCGAGAAGGTGAGGGAGCACCGGGTGCGATATCGCGCAGCGCACCTCGAGCAGATACGCGCATCCAATCGCGAGAGCGCGCGCGTCAAACGTGCTCAGGATCGGAAGTCTGCCACCTCGGCGAAGCGTCGGCGCGCGAAGGGGCGTGAGCGATACGCCGCCGATCCCGAGGCGCACCGTGAATACCAGCGGGAGCGTCGTGCTGCGCAGCGCGCGGCAGATCCGGAGGGCTATCGTGAGGCGAAGAAGCAGCGCACCAAGCGTTGGCGCGACAGCCATCGTGACGAGCAGAACGCCAAGCTTCGTGCGAAGCACCGCGACAACCCCGAGGTAAAGCGCGCCGCCGCAGAGCGGTACTACGCTGAGCACGGCGACGAGGTGCGTGAGCGCCGTCGTGCGTACTACTGGGCCAACCGTGAAAAGCAACTCGAGACGCAACGCCGATGGCGTGCGAGAGAGAAGCGTCGGCGCGAGGCGGGCCTCCCGCCACGGAGGCTGCACCGCGTTACGGCCGCCGAACGTTCCGCGAATGCGAAAGAAGCCGAAGAATTCTTTTCTCGCGCACGCACTCGTGAAGAGGTGAAGCAGATGCGGCGCGGGCCCAGAACAAGCGCCGTCGAGCTTGCGCAGTGGAACCGGGCAAGCATGCGCGCCCGTCTGGCTTCGGCGATCTCCGCCGACTCTGAGGCCGTGAAGCCTGTCGCGGCAAGCGAGGGACGCCGCGAGAGTGAGAACCTGACGGCACGACGCCTCAAGGCGAAGGTTGCGGCAGCCGAAGAGGAACGGATGGACGCCATCGCCCGCGAGATCAACGACAGACTTCGGAAAACGCCTCGCCGCGCGCAAGTCCATCGACCGGGATATGCGCCAACCCCCGCACCACCGACAACGTCCGAAGGACTATCGCTATGAACGACAACTCCCAAGCGCGCCCCGCGCTGAACCGGTCAGATGTCGAGGCGGCGCTCGCCCGAATCGCGGTCGCCACATTCATGTACTACCCCGAGAAGGCAACCGAGGAGCCCGGCTACCTCGTGGATGAAGATGTCGACTGGGCCATGGGACCGCTCCGGGCGATGGATGCTGACGAGTTCGAGCGCTGGCGAGCGCGCGTGAGTGCGGTGATCTCCGATGCTTCTCGCGACCGTCGAGCGTTCCTCGCCGACCTCATGTCGCTCGCGGAAGATTAGGACGGGCAACCCTCCGAACGCGGAGA
>NZ_DEPK01000223.1:4946-6608 GCF_002358725.1 Microbacterium sp. UBA3394 | reverse complement strand
GACCTGGCGTACCCGACGCTCAAGATCGCCATCGAGTACGAGGGGGAGCATCATCTGCGCGACCCGGAGCAGTGGGCGCGCGACATCCGGCGGCACGAGCGTCTCGCCGAGCTCGGGTGGGTCGTCATCCGGGTGACGAAGCGCGACGTGTTCGCGGAGCCGCGTGCGTTCGTCGAGCGCGTGCGGCGCGCCATCCGTTCGCGCGCCGTCTGAGCCGTCCGCTCGGCAGTCACGATCTGCGGGTCCTGACGCCGCAGATCCGCACTTTGCGACTGCGGAGCGAATCAGGGCGCTGCTCAGCAGTCAGGAGATGCGGGTCGCGCGGCGACATACCCGCAGATTGTGACTGCGGAACGATGGAGAGCGCGGAGGGCGGGGCTTCGCGCGCGGAGGGGCGGATGGGTGAGGCGTCGCGCGCGGAGTGCGGAGCGACGAGGCGGAGGCGGAGCGGAGGCTTCGCGGACGGAGCGGCGGAGCGGAGCGGCGGAGTGCGGAGGGGCGAGGCTTCGCGCGCGGGACGGGCACCCCGGATATGCCCCTGGCGAACAGCGGCCCGTGGCATCCCGCCGCTGGCTAACCTCGATGTATCGCGCAGCAGTGCGACCTGCACCCCAAGCGCCGAGGGAGTGAACGATGTTCGAGAGATTCACCGACCGTGCCCGTCGCGTGGTTGTGCTCGCCCAAGAAGAGGCGAAGATGCTCAACCACAACTACATCGGCACCGAGCACATCCTGCTCGGTCTGATCCACGAGGGGGAGGGCGTCGCCGCGAAGGCGCTCGAGTCCCTGGGCATCTCGCTCGACGCCGTGCGCGAGCAGGTGCAGGACATCATCGGCCAGGGGCAGCAGCAGCCCACCGGCCACATCCCCTTCACGCCGCGTGCGAAGAAGGTGCTCGAGCTGAGCCTGCGCGAGGCGCTCCAGCTCGGCCACAACTACATCGGCACCGAGCACATCCTGCTCGGCCTCATCCGCGAGGGTGAGGGCGTCGCCGCGCAGGTGCTCGTCAAGCTCGGCGCCGACCTGAACAAGGTGCGCCAGCAGGTCATCCAGCTCCTCAGCGGATACCAGGGCAAGGAGCCCGCAGGCGTCGCCGCCGGTGGCGGTGAGCAGGCGCAGTCCGGCGCTCAGGGCGGCTCGCAGGTGCTCGACCAGTTCGGTCGCAACCTCACGCAGGCCGCGCGCGACAACAAGCTCGACCCGGTGATCGGGCGCGAGAAGGAGATCGAGCGGGTCATGCAGATCCTCTCGCGCCGGTCGAAGAACAACCCCGTCCTCATCGGCGAGCCCGGCGTGGGAAAGACCGCCGTCGTCGAGGGTCTCGCCCAGGCGATCGTGAAGGGGGATGTGCCCGAGACGCTGAAGGACAAGCAGGTCTACTCGCTCGACCTCGGCTCGCTCATCGCCGGATCGCGGTACCGCGGTGACTTCGAGGAGCGCCTGAAGAAGGTCACGAAGGAGATCCGCACCCGCGGCGACATCATCGTCTTCATCGACGAGATCCACACCCTCGTGGGTGCCGGAGCCGCCGAGGGCGCGATCGACGCCGCGAGCATCCTGAAGCCGCTCCTCGCCCGTGGCGAGCTGCAGACGATCGGTGCAACCACGCTCGACGAGTACCGCAAGCACTTCGAGAAAGATGCCGCCCTCGAGCGTCGCTTC
>NZ_DEPK01000223.1:0-4641 GCF_002358725.1 Microbacterium sp. UBA3394 | reverse complement strand
TCGGAAGACCAGGACTTCGAGAAGGCAGCGGCGCTGCGCGACGAGGAGAAGAGCCTGCTCGCCGAGCGGCTGCGCCTCGAGAAGCAGTGGCGTTCGGGCGAGGTCTCATCGCCCGCGGTGGTCGACGAGGGTCTGATCGCCGAGNNGATGCCGCCCTCGAGCGTCGCTTCCAGCCCATCCAGGTGAACGAGCCGGCTCTGCCGCACGCCATCAACATCCTGAAGGGCCTGCGCGACCGCTACGAGGCGCACCACAAGGTGCAGATCACGGATGGCGCGATCGTCGCCGCCGCGAACCTCGCCGACCGGTACATCGCCGACCGCTTCCTGCCCGACAAGGCCATCGACCTGATCGACGAGGCCGGCGCACGCCTGCGCCTGTCGATCCTGTCGAGCCCGCCGGAGCTGCGCGAGTTCGACGAGAAGATCGCGAAGGTCCGCGAAGACAAGGAGACCGCCAGCGAGGAGCAGGACTTCGAGAAGGCCGCGTCGCTGCGCGACGAGGAGAAGTCGCTGCTGGCCGAGCGCCTGCGCCTGGAGAAGCAGTGGCGCTCCGGCGACGTCGCGAGCCACGCGGTCGTCGACGAAGGTCTGATCGCCGAGGTGCTCGCGCAGGCCACCGGCATCCCGGTGTTCAAGCTCACCGAGGAGGAGTCCAGCCGCCTGGTCTTCATGGAGAAGGCGCTGCACCAGCGCGTCATCGGCCAGGAAGAGGCCATCGCCGCGCTGTCCAAGACGATCCGCCGCCAGCGCGCGGGACTGAAGGACCCGAAGCGGCCCTCGGGCTCGTTCATCTTCGCCGGACCCACCGGTGTCGGAAAGACCGAGCTGGCCAAGGCGCTCGCCGAGTTCCTCTTCGACGACGAGGGTGCGCTGATCTCCCTCGACATGTCGGAGTTCGGTGAGAAGCACACCGTCTCGCGGCTGTTCGGTGCCCCTCCCGGGTTCGTCGGGTTCGAAGAGGGCGGGCAGCTCACCGAGAAGGTGCGCCGCAAGCCGTTCTCGGTCGTGCTCTTCGATGAGATCGAGAAGGCCCACCCCGACATCTTCAACTCGCTGCTGCAGATCCTCGAAGAAGGTCGCCTGACCGACGGTCAGGGCCGCATCGTCGACTTCAAGAACACCGTCATCATCATGACCACGAACCTCGGTTCGCAGGCGATCGCCGGCGGCCCGGTCGGCTTCCAGGTCGAGGGTGACACGTCCACGTCGTACGACCGCATGAAGGGGAAGGTCAACGAGGAGCTGAAGCGCCACTTCAAGCCCGAGTTCCTGAACCGCGTCGACGACATCATCGTGTTCCCGCAGCTGAACCGCGACGAGCTCATCCAGATCGTCGACCTGTTCACGAAGCGCCTCAGCGAGCGTCTGCTCGACCGTGACATGACGATCGAGCTGTCGATGCCGGCGAAGGAGCGTCTCATCGAGGTCGGGTTCGACCCCGCACTCGGTGCCCGCCCGCTGCGCCGCGCGATGCAGCACGAGATCGAGGANNNNCGAGAAGATCCTGCACGGCGAACTCAACCCCGGCGACCACGTCAAGGTCGACGCCGAGAACGGCCTCTTCCTGTTCGAGCACGGTCCCCGTGGCGAGAAGGTCTCGGTGGGCGTGGGTACCGCGGGAGAGATCACCGCGACACCGGACATCGCCGCCTCCAGCTGAGGCCACGCGACACGAGGGCGGATGCCCGTCGCACCCTCCCGGGAGGACCGGGGCCGGTGCGACGGCATCCGCCCTTCCGCATGCCCCCGGATCCTGCGGCGTATGGTGGAGGGATGGCCGAATACGTCGTGCGTCCTGCCCGAACCCGCGATGTGCGGCCCATCCAGGCGATGCTCGAGCCGTACGTGCACAAGCGCATCCTGCTCGGCAAGGACCTGGTGGTGCTCTACGAGGCGGTGCAGNNCGCGATGCAGCACGAGATCGAGGATCGCCTGTCGGAGAAGATCCTGCACGGCGAGCTCAACCCCGGTGACCACGTGAAGGTCGATGCCGAGAACGGCGTCTTCCAGTTCGAGCACGGTCCGCGCGGTGAGAAGGTCGCCGTCGGTGTCGGCACCGCCGGAGAGATCACTGCGACGCCGGACATCGCCGCCTCCAACTGACGACGAACGAGGGCGGATGCTTCCGCCTCGACCAGGATGACCGGTCGAGGCGGACGCATCCGCCCTTCGTCGTGTGCGGAGCGTGCGGCGTAAGGTGGGGGGATGGCCGATTACGTCGTGCGTCCCGCCCGAACCCGTGACGTGCGGCCCATCCAGACCATGCTCGAGCCGTACGTCCAGAAGCGGATTCTGCTCGGGAAAGACCTCGTGGTGCTCTACGAGGCGGTGCAGCAGTTCTTCGTGGCGGAGGACGCCGACGGCAACCTGATCGGATGCGGTGCCCTCCACGTCATGTGGGAGGAGCTCGGCGAGGTGCGCACCCTCATCGTCTCGGACGAGTGGCTGCACAAGGGGGTCGGCACGGCGATCGTCGACGCTCTCGAGACGCAGGCGCGTGACCTCGGCCTCACCCGCCTGTTCTGCCTCACGTTCGAGGTCGAGTTCTTCTCCCGTCGAGGGTTCGACGTGATCGGCGAGCAGGTGGTCGACCCCGATGTCTACTCGCAGCTGATCCGCAGCCCTGACGAGGGAGTTGCGGAGTTCCTCGATCTCGCCCACGTGAAGCCGAACACGCTCGGCAACACCCGGATGCTCAAGCACCTCTGACGGTGTCGCGCACCTCCTTGGGCGCGCCCATAGGGCTCGCACGGCGTGCGTGCGTACCCTGGAGAGCATGAGCGGCGACACCCCGCGCAGGCGGCGACACTCACCGGCGGTCTATCGTCGCCGGCGCCTGGCCGTGCTGCTCCTTGCGCTGCTCATCGTCGCGGGCCTGGTGTGGCTCTTCGTGGCACAGCCGTGGCAGGCGTGGGCGTCATCGGAGGAGGCGCCTGCGCCGACGGCGACACCGGCCGCCTCGTCTGCGACGCCGACATCGACACCCGATCCGACGGCGACTGTGACCACGCCGGCTGCGGAGACCCCGGAGCCGGAGGAGTCCGAGACGCCGACCGCCACGCCGTGCGTCGCGCGCGATCTGACCGTCGAGGCCGTCACCGACAAGTCCGAATACGCCGCGGGGGAGAATCCGCTGCTGTCGATCCGGCTGACGAACAACGGCGCCGACTGCACGCTCAACGTCGGGACGGCGGCGCAGGCCTTCACCGTCACGAGCGGATCCGACACGTGGTGGCGGTCGACCGACTGCCAGAGCGAGCCGAGCGACATGCTGGTGCTGCTCGAGGCGGGGCAGACGGTGGAGAGCTCAACCCCGGTCGAGTGGGACCGCACGCGGTCGTCGGTGGACACCTGCTCGGATGCCGGACGACCCGGTGCGCCCGGCGGCGGCGCGTCGTACTACCTCGACGTCGAGATCGGCGGCATCGGCTCGACGGAACCCGCGTACTTCCTCCTGTACTGAGGAAGAAACTCTCAGCCGGTATATCGGTCTGTCCCCCGAAAAGGGGACAGATACACTACCGCGCGCGGGCTAGACTGAACAAGCTTCGGTGTACGTCTGGAACTGTCCCCAGCAGCTGATCCTTCCCAGTGGATCACCCAGCGGGCCCGAAGCCTGCTCCGGCCTCGGTCGTGAGCATGACGTGGGGCCGAGTCGATCCCCCAGTTCGCCTCGTCCCCACGTCCCCCCTTTTTTCTCGCTGCTGCCGGCGCCGATTACGCTGGAACGATGGCGTCACGCAAGAAACGCGCGAAGGCATCCGAGCCGGTGGACTTCCGCAACACCCAGCTGACGGACGCGCTGCAGACCCAGGACATGGCGGCCGTCGCCTTCGCCCTCCGGCACGGCCCCACGGTCGTGCCGCTCATGACGGTCGGCGATCGTGACAATCCGCTCGATGTCGGCGAGGTCTGGACCTACCGCGACCCCAACACGGGAGACGTCGCGCTCCTGCTGTTCAGCGACGCCGCCCACAAGCCGGAGACCTTGCCGCCCGGTGTAGCGCTGCAATCGCCGCAGTGGCTGCGCGCCTTCCTCGCCGCGCACGAGAAGGAGATCACGACGGTCTTCCTCGACATCGCAGGTCCGCATCCGATGCAGGCGTCGCCGACGGATCTCGTCGCCGCCCTCGACGCCTGACTCAGGCGGTCAGAACCGCGGCGGCGGCTCCGTCGGCGCGGGCGCTGCGTGCCGTTCCATCGTGCGGAGAGCAGCCGTGACCGTACGTTGCTCGGCATCGACCACGGAGGTGTAGCCCAGACGCGTGGCCTCCGTGCGGCGCTGCGCCGCCTGGGCGACCGGCCGGATCTCGCCCGAAAGGGTGAGTTCTCCGATCGCGGCGGTGCCGCGGGCGAGGGCACGGTCTTTCAGGGAGTTGGCGATCGCGACGGCGATGGCGAGGTCTGCCGCGGGCTCGGCGAGGCGCACGCCGCCCACCGTCGAGACGTACACGTCGTGCTGCGAGAGGGGAAGCAGGGCGCGCTTCTCGAGAACCGCCAGGATCATCGCCACGCGAGCGCCGTCGACGCCGTTGACCACGCGGCGCGGGTTCGGTGCCGCCGTGCCGATGGTGAGCGCCTGCACCTCGACCGGCAGCGCGCGGCGGCCCTCGAGGGCGATCGTCACACACGTGCCGGG
>NZ_DEPK01000224.1:6347-39676 GCF_002358725.1 Microbacterium sp. UBA3394 | reverse complement strand
GCGCTGTTCCGGGATGCCGCCGGCACCCTGCACGCGCCGACGACCGGCGAGCGCAACGACCTCTACCTGCAGCACGCGCCCGGACTCTACGCACGGGCGGCACGGGCCGCGCTGACCGACGCGCAGGTGGCCGCATCCGAGATCACGCACGTCGTGACCGTCTCCTGCACCGGATTCTTCGCCCCCGGCCCCGACTACCGTCTCGTCCGCGACCTCGACCTGCGCGCCGATGTCGAGCGCTACCACCTGGGGTTCATCGGATGCGCCGCGGCCCTGCCCGCCCTGCGCGTCGCCGAGCGCCTGGCCCGGTCCGACCGCGGGGCCGTCGTCCTCGTGGTGTGCGCGGAGCTGTGCTCGCTGCACATCCGGGTCTCCGATGATCCGCAGCAGATCGTGGCGGCGTCGGTCTTCGGCGACGGGGCGGGGGCGGCGATCGTCACCGGCGCGCCCGGGATCGGTCGAGCGGGCGGCCTCGAGCTGGCGGACTTCGCGACGACCCTCACCTCGGAGGGCGAGACCGACATGACGTGGACGATCGGCGACCACGGGTTCGAGATGATCCTGTCCGCCGAGGTACCGCGCATCATCGGACGCGAGATCCGCGACGCCGTGGGACCGGTGCTCGACGGCGTCGACGCGTGGGCGGTGCATCCCGGCGGGCGCAGCGTGCTCGACCGCGTCGAGAGCGGGCTGGGCCTCGACCCACAGGCGCTCGAGGCCTCCCGGCAGGTGCTGCGGACCTCCGGCAACATGTCCAGCGCGACGCTGCTGTTCATCCTGCGCGACCAGCTCGCCGACGACGCCGTCGCCGACGGCCAGACGATCGGCGCGCTCGCCTTCGGGCCGGGCCTCACGGTCGAGTCGGCCCGCCTGACCAAGCGGACCACGCGATGACGCTCGCCGCGCGCGACACCGCGCTGCGCGAGCTGATGGACGACCCCGCCTGCGATCCGGTGCGATTGGATGCGACCCTGCGGCGCTTCGACCTCGTCAACCGCCTCGTCTCCGGCTGGGGCACCGTCTACCGCACCCGCCTGCGGTCGTATCTCCGCGGCCTGGAGCGCCCCGCGCGCGTGCTCGACCTCGGCTGCGGCGGTGGCGATCTGGTGCGGCGTCTCGCCGCCGCCACCGCGCGCGACGGCCTCTCGGTCACCGTCGTCGGCGCCGATCCCGACCCTCGCGCGCACCGGGTGGCGACGTCGACGCCCGCGCCGCCGAACGCGGCGTTCGTGTGCGCCGACGCGGCCGCGCTCGTCGCGCGCGGGGAGCGCTTCGACGCGGTGGTCTCCAACCACGTGCTCCATCACCTCGACGACGCCCTGCCCGCGGTCGTGGCGGCATCCGCGGAGCTCGCCCGAGGTCCCGTGCTGCACGGCGACATCGCCCGCGGGCGTCTCGCCTACGGCCTTTATGCGGTGGGCATCACGCCACTCGCGCCCGGCACCTTCCTGCGCACCGACGGGCTCCGCTCCATCCGTCGCAGCTTCACGCCGGCCGAGCTTCGCGCCGCGCTCGCCGCGGCGCCGGGGCGGTGGACGGTCTCGACACCGGCGCCGTTCCGGGTGCTGGCCGAGGGGTCGGGCCGTGCGTGAGGTGATCGTCGTCGGCGCGGGGCCGGTCGGGATGCTGCTGGCCGGCGAGCTGTCGCGCCTCGGTGTCGACGTGGAGCTTCTCGAGCGTCGTCCGTCCGCGGGCGGCGGCACACGCGCGATCGGCGTGCACTCCCCGGTGCTGGCCGCCCTCGAACCGTCGGGCCTCACCGAGCGGCTCCTCGCCTCCGCCGCACGCGTCACGCGCGGCGAGGCGCGGTCCCGCGGCGACGTGCTCGGCGTGGTGCGGTTCGAGCGGCTCTCGCGCCGGTTCCCATTCGTCGCGACACTGCCGCAGGCGGCGACCGAGGCCGTGCTCGCAGAGGCCGCACCCGAGCCGGTGCGCTCGGCGACCGTGACGGCGGCGCTGCCGGCGCCGGACCACGTGCGCGTGCGCGCCGCCGTCTCCGGGGGGATCACCGAGCGCGACGCACGCGTCGTGGTCGTCGCGACCGGCTCCGGCGGACGCGACCTCGTCTATCGCACCGACGCGCTCGCACGGCGCGAGTATCCGGACCGTTACCTGATGACGGATGCGACCGCCGCGATCGACGCGGACACCTCGGTCGCGGCTGTGCACCTCGACGCCGCCGGCGTGCTGGAGTCGTTTCCGCTGCCGGGCGGCCGGCGGCGGTTCGTCGCGTGGGACGCCGCCCCGCACGCATCCGACACCGCCGCGACGCGAGGCGCGCGCCTGCGCGAGGCGATGGCCGTTCGCGGCGAGGCGCAGGCGGGCGAGGGCGTGGCTGCGGCGACCTCGTTCGGCGTGCGGAGGATGGTCGCGCCGCGCATGCGCCGCGACCGCATCCTCACCGTCGGCGACACCGCCCATGAGGTGAGCCCGATCGGCGGGCAGGGCATGAACCTGGGTCTGCTCGACGCGATGACCCTCGCGCCGCTGCTGGCGGAGTGGATGCGCACGGGCACCGCGCCGACGACCCTCGACGCGTGGGAGCGCCGGCGCGTTCGGTCGGCACGCGTGTCCGCGGCGATCGCGGCCGGCAACACCGTGCTCGGGCGCCCCGCCTCGCGCCGCATCGACCGCCTGCGCACGGGCGCGCTGCGCGCCCTGCTGGCCACACCCGCATCCCTCGTTCTCGCCCACGCCTACGCGATGGGCTTCGACGCCGACGCCTGAGGCGACCCCGGCCCGGCCGGCAGCGTGGGCAGCGCGACCATGCGCGGGGGAGTCAGGCGGCGAGCGCCCCGCCGGTCGCGACCAGCTGCACGGCGAGCAGCAGGGCGGCGGCCATGACGAGCGAGAACAGCAAACGCGCGCGGGGGCGTGAGAGCGCGACGACCACCGTCGCCGCGGTGAGAGCGAGGGCAGCCCCGAAGAAGATCCAGCCCAGCGGCGGGATGGCGGCGGCATCCGCCCCGACCGGACCCAGCAGCGTCGCGACGGCACCGACGAAGAGGCCGCCGATGGCGAGCAGAGTCGAGACGCGGGCGCCGAGGATGTGCGGCAGGCCTCGCACCCCGGTGCGGGCGTCGTCGTCGAGGTCGGGCAGCACGTTCACCAGATGGATGGCGGCGCCGAGCGCCGCGCCGGCGATCCACGCCCACGGTGCGGCAGGGGCCGGGGGCTGGGCGGACAGCGGCGCGAGAGAGGGGAAGGCGCCGAAACCGACGAGGAACGGAACGATCGAGGCCGGCGTCGCCTTGAGCCCGGCGTTGTACGCCCACGCCGCCGCGAGGAAGAGGACGTGGGCGGCGAGCATCCCGGACCCGATCGCGAGGGACAGTCCGATGGCGAGGGCGAGGCATGCGTAGGCGGCCGTCCAGGCCTGGGCGGGCGTCGCGTCGCCGCGCGCGAGCGGCTTGTCGGTGCGCCCGACGGCGCGGTCGCGGGGAAGGTCGATGACGTCGTTGGAGATGCCGACGGACAGCTGCCCGAAGAACACCGCCGCCGTCAGCAGGGCCAGGTGCGCCGGCGGCGCGCCCGCAGCGGCACCGAGGGCGAGCGCCAGGGCGGTGACGACGAGCGTCGGGCCGGGGTGGGAGGAGCCCCACAGCGCGCGGACGACTCCCGCCACGCTCCGTCGATGCCGCTCCCCCATGCCTGCACGCTACCGGCCCGGCACCGCCCGTCGGCCGCACGGCCTCTCCCGCGCGGCGTCGACAACACAGGAGATCCGCGCCGCATGACCGACCAGAGGGGGCTGCGGCGCGGATTCCGGAGAAATCACCTGCGTTGTTCACCACGGCACTCGCCGACCACCCGCCCGGGGCGCGCCGGCACGGGCGTCAGTCGTCGAGGAGCTCGGCCTCGATCACCTCGTCCTCGTCGGGCTCGGCGGCGGCCGGGGCCGTCGCGGGGCCGTCGCTGGTGAGCACGAGGGTCGAGCCGTCGGCGGCCATGTCGACCCGCACCACGTCGCCGTCGCGCACATGGCCCGACAGCAGGGCCATCGCGAGACGGTCCTGCACCTCGGACTGGATGAGCCGCCGCAGCGGCCGCGCGCCGAAGATCGGGTCGTACCCGCGCTCGGCGAGCCACGCACGTGCGTCGGGGGTCACCGCGAGCGTCAGCCGACGATCTCGCAGGCGGCGCTGCAGCGCGTCGACCGCGAGCTCCACGATCTGCGCGAGGTCGTCTTCGGTGAGCGCCTGGAAGATCACGATGTCATCGAGGCGGTTCACGAACTCCGGCTTGAACGCCTGGCGCACGAGGCCCTGCACCTGCTCGCGCTTCTGCTCGAGCGGGATGGTCGGGTCGATGAGGATGGGCGAGCCGAGGTTGGACGTGAGGATCAGGATGACGTTCTTGAAGTCGACGGTGCGACCCTGCCCATCGGTGAGGCGGCCGTCGTCCATCACCTGCAGCAGCACGTCGAAGACCTCGGGATGCGCCTTCTCGACCTCATCCAGGAGGACCACGGAGTAGGGCCGACGGCGCACGGCCTCGGTGAGCTGCCCGCCCTGCTCGTAGCCGACGTATCCGGGAGGGGCGCCGACCAGTCGCGACACCGAGTGCTTCTCGCCGTACTCCGACATGTCGATGCGCACCATGGCGTGCTCGTCGTCGAAGAGGAACTCCGCGAGGGCCTTGGCCAGCTCGGTCTTTCCGACGCCCGTGGGGCCGAGGAAGAGGAACGATCCGGTCGGGCGATCCGGGTCGCTGATGCCCGCGCGCGAGCGGCGCACCGCATCCGAGACGGCCTTGACCGCATCCTTCTGCCCGATGAGCCGCTTGCCGAGCTCCTTCTCCAGGTGCAGCAGCTTCTCGGTCTCGCCCTGCATGAGGCGTCCGACGGGAATGCCGGTCCACGACGCGATGACGCCGGCGATGTCGTTCTCGGTGACCTGGTCGCCGACCATCCGCTCGCCGGCGGGCTCTTCGCGCTCGGCCTCGAGCAGGCCGCGTTCGAGCGCCGGGATCTCGGCGTAGAGCAGGCGCGAGGCGCGCTCGAGGTTGCCCTCGCGCTGAGCGCGCTCGGCCTCCATGCGGGCGGCGTCGAGGCGGGTCTTGAGGTCGCCGACGCGGTTGAGCGAGGCGCGCTCGCGCTCCCATCGCGACTGCAGCTCGCCGAGCTTCGCCTCCTCGGTCGCGAGGTCGGCGCGCAGGGCCGCGAGCCGCTCCTTGGCGGCGTCGTCCTTCTCCTTCTTCAGCGCGAGCTCCTCGAGCTTGAGGCGGTCGACGTGGCGGCGCAGCTCGTCGATCTCGAGCGGCGCGGAGTCGATCTCCATCCGCAGCCGCGACGCGGCCTCGTCGATCAGGTCGATGGCCTTGTCGGGAAGCTGACGGCTCGGGATGTAGCGGTGCGACAGGGATGCCGCGGCCACGAGCGCGCCGTCGGCGATGGCGACCTTGTGGTGCGCCTCGTAGCGCTCCTTGAGTCCGCGCAGGATGGCGACGGTGTCCTCGACCGACGGCTCGCCGACGTAGACCTGCTGGAAGCGGCGCTCGAGGGCGGCATCCTTCTCGATGAACTCGCGGTACTCGTTGAGCGTGGTCGCGCCGATCAGGCGCAGCTCGCCGCGGGCGAGCATGGGCTTGAGCATGTTCGCCGCGGCGACCGATCCCTCCCCGCCACCGGCCCCCATGAGCACGTGGAGCTCGTCGATGAACGTGATGACGCGCCCCTCGGACTCGGTGATCTCCTTCAGCACGCTCTTGAGCCGCTCCTCGAACTGGCCGCGGTACATCGCCCCGGCCACGAGCGCGGAGATGTCGAGCGTGATGAGCTCCTTGTCCTTGAGCGACTCGGCGACGTCGCCCGCGACGATCCGCTGGGCGAGACCCTCGACGACGGCGGTCTTGCCGACGCCGGGCTCCCCGATGAGCACCGGGTTGTTCTTCGTGCGTCGCGTGAGCACCTGGCTGACGCGACGGATCTCGGAGTCGCGGCCGATGACCGGGTCGAGCTTTCCCTGCCGCGCGCGGTCGGTGAGGTTGATCCCGAACTGTTCGAGGGCGCTCTGCTGCTCCTCCTGCCCGGGCATCTGGGTGGCGTTCATGTGTCACGTCTCCTGACGTCGATTCCAAAGTTGAGTTTGCTTGACTCAAGTTTAGCACCGGAAGTGGATGCACGCGAGCAACGACCGGATCTCCGGCCGGTACGGTTCGTTCCGCCGCCCTCAGTTCGGACGCGCGGGGAGGGCGATGCGGAACTGCGTCCCCTCGCCGACGGCGCTCGTGGCCGACATCGTGCCGTCGTGAGCGGTGACGATCGCCTTCGTGATCGACAGGCCGAGTCCGACGCCCTTGATCGCCTGACGTGTAGCCATCTTCGATCGGAAGAACCGCTCGCTGAGCTGCTCGAGATCGTCGGGCTCGATGCCCATCCCGGTGTCGGTGACGGTGACGACGGCGTGCCCGTCCTCCCGACCGACGACGATGGTGACCGAACCGCCCGACGGGGTGAACTTGACGGCGTTGGAGACGAGATTGTCGATGGACTGGCCGATGCGGCGGCCGTCCGCGTGCAGATGCAGCGGCGCGTCGGGCACGTGCACGGCTACGGCAACGCCGGCACGCTCGGCGACGGGGAGGATCGACTCGCCCGCAGCAGACGCGATGGCCGCGATGTCGACGCTCTCGCGGCGCAGGGGAATCTTCCCCGCCTCCACCTGCGCGATGAACAGGAGGTCGCCGACCAGCTGGAGGAGGCGATTGGCATTGCGCTGCGCTACCCCGATGAACCGCTTCTGATCCTCGGAGAGGGTCTCCTCCTCCTCGATCACGAGCTCGAGATAGCCGAGGATGGAGCTGAGGGGCGTGCGCAGCTCGTGCGAGATCGTGCCGACGAACTCGTCCTTCAGGCGCGTGATCTCCTTGGCGTGACGGGCGTCGCGCAGAACGAAGGTGTAGCCGACCCTCTCGTCGCCGACGCGCCGCTCAGCGCATGTGAGGTAGACCGGGATCTCCACCCCGTCGACCGAGCGCACGAGCAGGTCACCCTCGCCCTGACCGGCAGAGCGACCGATCTCGACCAGTCGCGGCAGGATCTCGGCTTCGTCTGCGACACTGTCGTCGGCAGCAGGAAGTCCCACCGTGCGGGGAACGAACAGGTCGCCGACGGCCTCCTCGCCGCTGTGCGCTCCGTCACCGCCGAGGATGTCGGCCACGTCGTAGCCGAGGAGCAGCTCAGCCCCCGGCCCCCACCCCACGATGCGGCCCCGTTCGTCGGTGACGATGACGGCCTCGTTGTCCATCGCCTCCCAGATGCTCTTCGCGAATGCCTCGGATTCGCGAAGCCCCTCGGCAGCGGCGGCGAGCTCGGTCCTGCCGCGCTCCGCCTCCTCGAGCAGCCGGGCACGCTCGCCCGAGAGTTCGGCCACTTCTGTCAATCGCGCCCTCGCCGAGCGCGTGGTCTCGTTCACGACGATCGCGACGGCCGCGATCACCACGGCGACGAAGACGACGCGCACGAGTTGCCCGTTGCCCCAGGCCTCCAGCCCGGAGAAGTAGGGCCCGAGGAAAGCCACGACGAGCGCGCCGATCCCGAAGGCCACCATGCGGCGGCCGGGGAGCGTGGCGACCCAGACGATCGGGAGGAGGATGATGACCGAGAACATCGACGCCGAGCCACCGGTTCCGACGCGGAAGAGCCCGATCGCGAGAATGGCCAGGATCGGCACGACGGCCACCCCGTCGCGACGCACTCGGTGCCAGGGGACCAGGACGGCCGCGACTTCCAGGAGCGCGAGCCATACCACGGACGACCACATCGCGACCGGGTCGGTGATCTGACCGGCTCCGAACAGCCACACCGCCGGAAGTGCGAGCACGACCAGCAGAAGGGTGGGCAGCAGGAGCAGCCCCGGATGCGAGCGCCTGCCGGCACCACTGCCAGGCGTGCGCGCGGTCGCCGTCGGCGTCATCGGGAGGGCTTCAGCTGATCAAGGACCCGTCGCACCTGCGCGGCGGTGAACGGCTTGGGCAGGTGCGCGTCTGCGGTCGGGAACTGTGCCGGATCGAGCACGGAGCAGATGACGATCCTCGCTCCCGGGGCGAGGGCCCGAACGCGGTCCATCGCCCGCCAACCATCGTCTCGTCCGCGGAGCAGCAGATCGACGACCGCGATGTCGGGAGCCTTCTCCACGAGGAGCGGCTCCGCGGCGTCGGTACCGGCCGCCGTGCGCACGTCGCATCCGGCGCGCGTGAAGAGGGTCCGAAGCAGCTCTCGCTGATCGTCGACATCGTCGATCACCAGCACGTCGGGTGAAGCGCTCATCCCAGGATCATTCCACAGCGGGACGCTCGCGACGGCCGCGCGCGAGACGTTCGACGATCGCGACCAAGTCCTTCGACGACAGCGGCTTGGCGAGGTAGTCGTTCGCGCCTTCGCGTCGTGCGCGCTCGGCGTACTCGCCGCCGGCGTGAGCGGTCATGATCACCACGGCGAGATCCGATCGCCGCGCACGGATGTCGCCGAGAAGCTCGAAGCCCCCGCGCCCCGGCAGTTCCAGGTCGGTGATGACGACGTCGGGATCGAACTCCGACTCGAGCGCTTCGTAGCCGTCCGCACTGGCGAGCACCTTCACCTCACAGGGCAGGCGACGGTGCAGGATCGTCTGGACATAGAGGGCGACGTCCTCATCGTCCTCCACGACGATCACGCGGAACGGCTCGTCAGTCACATCTGTCACGATACGCGGAGGCGGCGGTCCGCCAAGACCCTCGCGTCAGGCTGCCGGCACCGACGGCGCCACCGCCGCGACCGCCTCGTCGACGCAGGCGAAGCGCGCCCGGTAGGCCGTGGGGGTCACGCCGAGCATGCGGGAGAAGTTCTGCCGCAGCACCGCGGCGGAGCCGAATCCGCACGCCTCGGCAATGCGGTCCAGGCCCTGATCGGTGCGCTCGAGCAGACGCTGGGCGTGGATGACGCGCTGCCGCGCGAGCCATGCGGCGGGCGTCGTGCCGTGATCGGCCTTGAAGCGCCGCGCGAAGGTGCGCGGCGACATGTGAGCCCGGGCGGCGAGTTGGTCGACGGTCAGGTCGAGCGCGAGGTTCTCCAGCATCCAGTCGGTGACCGCCGACAGCGACAGCGAGGCGACTTCGGGGAGAGGATGGTCGATGAACTGGGCCTGGCCGCCGTCGCGCTGCGGCGGCACGACCATGCGCCGCGCGATCGTGTTCGCGGCCTCGGCGCCGAGCTCCTGTCGCAGCAGGTGCAGGCTCGCGTCGAGACCCGCGGCCGTGCCCGCGCTCGTGATGATCCGTCCATCCTGCACGTAGAGAACGTCGGGGTCGACGTCGATGCGCGGGTACATCTCGATCATCGTGTCGGTGTACATCCAGTGCGTGGTGGCTCGGCGCCCGTCGAGAATGCCGGATTCGGCGAGGATGAACGCGCCGCTGCACAGGCTCAGCAGCCACGCGCCCCGCGCGTCGGCCTGACGCACCGCGTCAAGCACGCGCGCATCGGTGCGACCCCATTTCTCGCGCGGGAGCGGCGCGACGATCACCAGATCGGCCTCGGCGGCGAACGACAGATCGTGCTCGACGTTGATCGAGAAGCCCATCCCGGACTGCACGATTCCCGGGTCGGGTGCCAGCACGCGGAAGTCGAAGTTCCGGATGCCGTCGCGACTGCGATCGAGCCCGAAGGCCTCGCACGCGACGCCGAATTCGAACGGCGCGAAGCCGTCCTGGACGATACAGGCGACCGTTCTCACTTCGACCTCCGGGATCGGGGACGTTATGGCAGTTTTTCACCGATGCGTGACTATTCTGCCACTTCTGTCTTTTTCCCGCTCGGCGTAGCTTTTCTGCCATGGTCATCCTCACCGCTTTCGCCGCCCTGGCCGCCCTCGGCCTCGCCGGGACTCTTGTCGCCCTCGTCACCGACGCGCGTCGCCGCATCCCGACCGACCCCGCACGCATCCCGCAACGCGAGAGCACGGCCGACGAGACCCGGGCGAATGTCCGAGACCCCGGTGCGCGCAGCCGGGTCTCGGTCGCGCGGCCCGGTCTCGCCGGCGGGCGTCAGAGCACGCCGGCGTAGACCTCGAGCATCGCCGCGGTGCGCGAGGACTGGCGGAAGGCCGCCGCGACCCGCTCCTCGGGGACCGGCGCGGAGCCGGCGGCGATATCGGACGCCGCCCGCCGGAGCGCCTCGCCGAGGGCTTCGACCGACGCACCGGCGACATCCCACCTTCCGGCGCCGAGCTCCGCGCCGATGTCGGGGTCGCTCACGATCGCGGGTGTGCCGAGGCTGGCCGCCTCGAAGACCGTCATCCCCTGGGTCTCGAACCCGATCGAGGTCTGCGCGACGGCATCGGCGCGATGGATGCGCCGCAGCGTCTCGGCATAGGGCAGTCGTCCGGCGAAGCCGACGTTCGTCCCGGTCGGCGCGTGCAGGCCGTGTGCCGTGACGAACCGCTGCGCCGCGCGCAGCTGGCCACCGCCGCCGATGATCTCGACGTCGGCGGCGGGCCGGGCGAAGGCCAGAGCCTCGAGGAAGGGCATCAGGCGCTTCTCGGGGCTCATCCGGCCGAGCCACACCAGTCGCGGTCGCCCGCCGGGAGCCGGCGGCGCCTCGGCGCGCACGGCATCGAGGAGGTCGTCGTGGATGCCGTTCCACACGACGTCGACGCCCTCGCCGCGTGCCGGCGAGACGCCGTGTGCCTCGAGGCGGCGCGCGAAGTGCGTCGAGGGCGCCGTCACGGCCGACGCGCGCTCGGCGAATCGGCGGAGGTAGGCCCAGCCGTCGGCGCCGCGCGTGCGCGAGCCGATCGCGCGCCGCTGCCAACCGCCGAGGAGCCGCAGCACGGCGCGCGGCGCGGGGGTGGTCGCGGCGATGCCGACATCCACGCGGTTGTGCATGGTGTGCACGACGGGACGATCGTGGCGGGCGGCGTAGCGGTGTCCGAGGAAGGCTCCCCAGAAATCGGCCTGCACGTGCACGACGTCGACGGGCGGGCGCGCGGCCAGCGCGTCATCCACCCAGCGGTCGGTGCGACCGCCGGGCCAGGACAGCGAGTACTCGCGATCGAACGTTATCGGGATCGACGGCACGTCGACGTAGGCGTCGTCGGGGGCGACCGCCGCCGCCCGGCGTCCGTGGAGGGCGGGGGCGACGATCGTGACGGTGTGCCCGGCTCGCTCGAGGAATTCGCGCTGCAGGCGCATCGAGACCTGCGCGCCACCGAGCGATTCGACGTGCTGATCGCCGAACATCACCACGTGCACGGCGTCACTCCGGGAGCGGTTCGCCGCGGTAGAGGGCTTCGAAGGTGTCGAGGGTGCGGTTGATGTCGTGCACGGCCACCCCGTCGAGAGATGCCTGCTGCATCCGTCGGCGTTCATCGGCGTCGGCGGTGAGCACGTCGGTCAGCCGAGCGGCGAGTTCGTCGACGTCGCCGGGGGTGAACAGGTAGCCGTTCTCGCCGTGGTGCACGAGGTGCGGCAGCGCCACGGCGTCGGCGGCGACCACGGGAAGCGCCGAGGCCATCGCCTCCATCGTGGCGATCGACTGCAGCTCGGCGATCGAGGCGATCGCGAAGACGCTGGCCCGGGAGTACAGGCGCCGCAGCTCCTCGTCGGAGACGTGTCCGTGGAACACGACCCGATCCTCGAGCCCGAGCTCGTGCACGAGGTTCTCGAGGCTCTTGCGCTGGTCCCCGCCCCCGACGATGTCGAAGCCCGCCTGGAGCGCCGGGTCGAGGGCGGCGAGCGCCCGCAGCACGACGTCGATCTGCTTCTCGCTGGTGAGGCGTCCGACGAACAGCACCCGGTTCTCGGCGCGCGGCTCCAGGTCGGGGGTGTAGTTGCCCTTGTCGATGCCGCAGCTGACGGGGATGACATCCGACACGTCGATCGTGGCCTCGAGGAAGTCCGCCGCCTTGCGCGTGGGCGTCGTCACGGCGCGCGTCGAGGAGAGGGTGCGCTCCGCGTCGCTCCACGCCCAGCGGATGACGGCGTCGGTGATCCGCTGCGGCAGCACCGTGAAGTCGAGGATGTTCTCGGCCATCACGTGATTGGTCGCGACGACGGGGATCCCTCGGCGGTTCGCCTCGTAGGCGAGACCGCGCCCGATGATGATGTGGGACTGGATGTGCACGACGTCGGGCTTGACCTCGTCGAGCACGCGGCGGGCGTAGTGCTTCGACCGCCACGGCCACACGAACCGCAGCCAGTCGTGCGGGGGCCAGCGCACCGAGGGGAGCCGGTGCACGCACATCTGGACGCCCTCGACGGTCTCGATGCCCGGTGCCGCACGTCGGTAGCGCTGGTTCGGGGCCACGACGTGCACCTCGTGGCCGCGACCGACGAGTCCGGCGGCCAAGCGCTCCGCGAAGCGGGCAGCCCCGTTGATGTCCGGCGCGAAGGTGTCGCAGCCGATGACGACGGTGAGGGGGCGGCGGGGATCGGGCGTGGCGGGGTCGGTCACGGGATGCGGGCTGCCTATCTGTGCGGCGGCGGAGCGCAGCGGCTGTCTGCGGAGGATGGCGCGGGTGGATCGCACCGGTTCGCGCGCGCGTCAACTGTACCGAAGAACCCCGGTCCGATCCGGGAGCGGCGCCCCGCCTTGTCGCCACGCTCTCGAGTGCCCTGTCAGGCGCGCGCCGTACGCTGGGCGCATGCCGCGACTGCACGCTGACGCCGACGAGCACCTCTGGGTTCCCGTGACGGGGTCACTGGGATTCCGCGGGCGCCGGCACCGCAAGGCCGCGATCCGCATGCTGCTGACGCAGGCGAACCGCGCGGCGGGCGCGGTCGACCGGCCCGGCAGCGGCTTCCTCGCATGGGCGATGAGCCAGGCGGCGCCGCTGCTGATGAAGCGCGCGAACGGGCGCGTGCTGGTGTGGGTGTGGAAGAGCGACCCCGACCTGCTCGTGGCGATGGCGCAGGTGCAGGAGGCGACCGCTCAGGCGCGGGCCGCGCGCGCGATGATGCCCATGGAGTACGACGACACCGAGTCGTTCCGCAGCCCCTTCCTCGGGATGGGCGAGAAGCTCGCGATGCCCCTGCCGCCCGACCCGCGCACGCCGCCCTTCGCCACCTACACGTGGGACACGGGCTCTCACTTCGTCACCGTCACGTGCGTCTGCGGAGACCGAGAGCGGTTCGGCACCGTCATGGGCTCCATGGACGACCTCGCGCGCACCGTGCGGGTGGCGGATGATCTGACGGTCGGCGAATCCGCCGGCGTGCTGCGCATCGACCCCGCCTGAACGGGTCGCGGCACGTGCCCGCTACGGCCGAGGGTGCCCGACGACCCCCTTGCGCAGCACGGCGTTGCCGTAGGTGCGCGTCTCCCCGGTGCGGATGACGAGGAACGCCGCGCGCGCGACGTCGTAGTAGGCGAAGCGATCGATGAAGGCCGTCGTCTCCGGCGTCGTGCCGGCGGCATCCATCAGCTCGCGCTGCACCTCGAGCACGGTGCCGTCGGCGGAGGTCATGAGGTCGAGCGACGGGGCATCGTCGAGCGGAACGACGGTGCGGATCGCGCGCAGCACGTCGGGCGTCGTCGCACCCGGGAGGTTCACGAGCCTCGTCGCGACGGCCGCGGCGGGAAAGTGCGCGTCGGCGATGACGACGGCGTCGGAGTGGCCCATGTCGTCCAGATGGTGCAGCAGTTCACCCGACAGCAGCGGGTGGATTCCTTCGAGCATGTCGTCCCTTCCAGCTCAGGCGGGGATGAGCGCCGCGTCGGCGAGCTCGGCCCAGAACCCGTCCGGCACCGGCAGGCGCATGTACTCGGCATTCTGCACCAGGTGCGCCGGGCGACTCCCCCCGACCACGACGGAGCGCACCGCAGTGTCTCGGAGCGGGAACTGCACGGCCGCCGCCGGCAGCGGCACCTCCCAGTCGGCGGCGATCGCCGTGATGCGCTGCAGGCGCTCCCACACGTCGTCGGGCACGCCGCCGTACTCGTAGCGGCCCTCGCGCGAGGGCTTCGCGGTCGCGAGCAGGCCGGAGTTGAACACGGATGCCGCCACCACATCCGTGCGGCTGCGATGACACGCGGGGAGCGCTTCGGCGGCGGCGGGCTGCTCCAGGAGCGTGTAGCGGCCGGCGATCATGACGACGTCGAGGTCGGCGGCGCCGACGCCGCGCACGACGGTGTCGGCGACCATCGTGCCGATGCCGACGGCCCGCACGACACCCTCGGCGCGGAGCTGCTCGAGCGCGGGGAGCGCCTCGGCCACGGCGAGGTCGAGGTCGTGGCGCTCGGGGTCGTGCAGGTAGACCATGTCGATGCGATCGAGCCCCATCCGCTGAAGCGACTCGGAGATGCTCGTGCGGATGCCGTCGGCGCTGACATCCCACTCGCGGCGCAGCGTCGTCGGAACGTGGAAGTCGTGGTCGAGGTCGAGACCGCCGTCGTCGTCGGGGTTCGGGCGCAGCAGGCGCCCGACCTTCGTGGAGACCACGTACTCGTCGCGCGGCTTGGTCGAAAGGAACGCGCCCAGCCGGCGCTCGGACAGCCCGAGCCCGTAATGCGGCGCGGTGTCGAAGTAGCGGATGCCGCTCTCCCACGCCGCCTCGAGGATGGCGAACGCGTCATCGTCGCTCATCGCGCGGAAGAGGTTGCCGACGTTGGCGGCGCCGTAGCCGAGCGGGGTCAGCGTCGGCGTGCGCGGCTCAGGCGACGACATGCGCGCCCGTCCACGTGTAGGTGGCGATGCTCTCGGCCTTCATCTCCATGCCGGCGCCCGGCGCGAGCGGCGGCATGTACGCGCCGTGGCGGATGTCGGTGGGCGTGATGAAGTGCTCGTGCAGATGATCCACGTACTCGATCATCCGCCCGTCCCGGCTGCCGCTGACGGCGACGAAGTCGAACATCGACAGGTGCTGCACCGCTTCGCAGAGCCCCACGCCGCCCGCGTGCGGGCAGACCGGAACCCCGAACTTCGCCGCCAGCAGGAGGTTGGCGACGTTCTCGTTGACGCCCGCGACGCGCACCGCATCGATCTGCATGACCGAGATCGCCTCGGCCTGGAGCAGCTGCTTGAAGATCATGCGGTTCTGCGCGTGCTCTCCCGTGGCCACGCGCACCGGCGCGACACCGCGGGCGATCTCGGCGTGACCGAGGATGTCGTCGGGGCTCGTCGGCTCCTCGATCCACGCGAGGTCGAACTCCGCCAGCGCCCGCACCCACTCGATCGCCTCGGAGACCTCCCAGCGCTGGTTCGCGTCGATGGCGATCGGGAAATCGGGCCCGCAGACCTCGCGCGCGATGCGCAGGCGGCGCACGTCGTCGTCGAGATCGGCGCCGACCTTGAGCTTGATCTGGGGGAATCCTTCGGCGATCGCCTCGCGGCACAGGCGCGTGAGCTTCTCGTCGGAGTAGCCGAGCCAGCCCGGGCTCGTCGTGTAGGCGGGATAGCCGTCGGCCAGTAGGGCCGCCTCACGCTCGGAACGACCCGCCTCGGCACCGCGGAGGATCTCCAGCGCCTCGTCGGGGGTCAGGGCGTTGGTGAGGTAGCGGAAGTCGACCAGCCCGACGATCTCCTCGGGGGTCATCCGCGACAGGAGCCGCCACAGCGGCATTCCCGCACGCTTGGCCTTGAGGTCCCACAGGGCGTTGACGACGGCGCCGATCGCCATGTGCATGACGCCCTTCTCGGGCCCGAGCCAGCGCAGCTGCGAGTCGCCGATGAGCCCGCGCCACGTGGCGCCCATGTCTTCGAGGAGGGGTTCGAGCTCCTGCCCGACGAGGTGGCCGGCGAGCGCGTCGATCGCGGCGACCTGCACGTCGTTGCCGCGGCCGATCGTGAAGACGAACGCGTGACCGGCCTCGCCCGCGTCGGTGACGACCTGCACGTAGGCGGCGGAGTAGTCGGGGTCGAGGTTCATCGCGTCGGAGCCGTCGAGACTGAGCGACGTGGGAAAGCGGATGTCTGTCGTGTCCAGTGAGACGATGCGGGTCACAGGTACTCCTCCTCGAGCCGCGGCTTCCGCGGGAACCTTGGAAGTGTAAACATCGGATGTCTATACTGTCAATTGCCACCAGGGTCGCAGGCGCTGACGCGTGCGCGGCCGCACACTGTCGTACGGGAGATTCATGAAATTCGCACGCCTCGGGCCGGTCGGCCACGAGATCCCCACCGTCGTCGACGGAGATCGCCATCTCGACCTGCGACCCCTCACATCCGATGTCACGGGGGACTTCCTCGCCGCCGATCCCGTATCGCGTGTGTCCGCGGCCATCGAGGCCGGACGGCTCCCCGAGCTCGACGTCGACGGTCTGCGCATCGGCGCACCGATCGCCCGCCCCTCGGCCGTCATCTGCGTCGGGATGAACTACGCCGCCCACGCGGCGGAGTCGGGTTCCGCGCCGCCGGAGATCCCGATCATCTTCCTCAAGACCCCCAACACCGTCGTCGGTCCGGACGACGAGGTCATGATCCCGCGCGACAGCGTCAAGACCGACTGGGAGGTCGAGCTCGGCGTCGTGATCGGCACGCGCACCGCCTACCTCGACAGCCGGGACCAGGCCCGCGCGCACATCGCCGGCTACGTCGTCGCGAACGACGTGTCCGAGCGAACGTTCCAGCTCGAGGTCTCGGGAGGCCAGTGGTCGAAGGGCAAGTGCTCCTTCGGGTTCAGCCCCACCGGGCCGTGGCTGGTCACCGCCGACGAGGTCGATCCCGACGCCCTGAGCCTGCGCAGCTTCGTCAACGGGGAACCGCGCCAGGACTCGAACACCGCCGACATGATCTTCCCGGTCGACGAGATCGTCTACCAGCTGTCGCAGTACATGACCCTCGAGCCGGGCGACCTCATCCTCACCGGGACCCCGGAGGGCGTGGCGCTGTCGGGGCGCTTCCCGTACCTGGCCCCCGGTGACGTCGTCGAGATCGAGATCGACGGACTCGGCCGGCAGCGACAGGTCTTCACGGCATGGGAGCCCGCGTCGTGACCGGCGTGCTCGACGGCCTCGTCGCGGTCGTCACCGGCGGCGCGTCGGGGATCGGCGCCGCGATCGCCGAGCGCCTGCACGCCTCGGGCGCGCACGTGGCCGTGCTCGACCTCGATCCGACGGGGGCCGACGAGCGCTTCGCCGCCTTCACCGCCGACGTGTCGGACCGAGCGAGTGTGGATGCCGCGATCGCGGCCGTCGGCGAGCGCTTCGGCCGCATCGACATCGTCGTCAACAACGCCGGCATCGGAGCACAGGGCGATGTCGCCGCGAACGACGACGATGAATGGGCGCGCGTGCTGTCGATCAACGTCACCGGCATCGCGCGCGTCAGCGCCGCCGCCCTCCCCTGGCTGCGCCGCTCGCCCGCGGCGGCCATCTGCAACACGGCGTCCATCGCGGCGACCGCGGGCCTGCCGCAGCGCGCCCTGTACAGCGCGTCGAAGGGGGCGGTGGCCGCACTCACCCGCGCCATGGCCGCCGACCACCTGCGTGAGGGCATCCGCGTCAACGCGGTGAACCCCGGCACGGCCGACACCCCGTGGGTGGGACGCCTGCTCGCGAGCGCGCCGGATCCCGAGGCCGAGCGCGCCGCGCTGGAGGCGCGCCAGCCCCACGGGCGTCTCGTCTCCGCCGCCGAGGTCGCCGAGGCCGTGCACTACCTCGTCGGTCCGGGCGCCGGATCGACCACCGGCACCGCGATCGAGGTCGACGGGGGGATGGGCCCGCTGCGGCTGCGTCCGACGTCGTGACCGCGGGCGGCGGGGCGCGACCCGCACGGGATGCGCCCCGCCGCTCTCAGGCCGCCGCCGAAAGCCGGTAGGTGCGCTCGGCGGTCGACCAGAGGATGGCGTCCCGATCGCCGGGATCGAGTCGGGACGACCATTCCGTGACGAATCTCGCCCACCGTCCGTACGGCGTCGACACCGGCCAGTCCCCGCCGAACATCAGCCGCTCGGGCCCGAAGGCCTCCAGCGCCACGTCGAGATAGGGCCGCAGTCCCTCGGACGTCCACGGCCCGCGTGCTTCGGCCGGCAGACCGGAGATCTTCGCGACGGTGTTCTCCCGCGCGGCGAGCGCCGCGATGTCCCCCATCCACCGCGCGGCCGGGGCGGAGGAGAGATCGGGTTTGCCGAGGTGGTCGAGCACGATCGTCAGCTCCGGCACGGCGTCGGCCAGCGCGACGACATCGGCCAGCTGATCGTGTCGCACGCACGCGTCGAAGGTGAGCCCGGCCCGCGCGATCGCGTGCGCCCCGGCGAGGAACTCCGGCGAGAGCGCGAACCCGCGGTCTTCGCCCTGCAGCAGACGTCGGATGCCTCGCACGAGCGGTCGCTTGCAGAGACGCGCGAGCACGTCGTCCAGGTCGGAGGGGCGCTCGACCGGCGCGAAGGCGACGACACCGCGGATGTCGGCGACGCCCGCCCGCTCGACGACCCAGTCGACCTCGTCGACGGCCTGCTCCGGCGCGCAGTCGGCCTGCACGAAGACGAAGGCGCGCTCGGATACGGCGGGCGCATCCTGCAGCGCGGCGGTCAGTTCGGCGACGTCGTGCCGCGCGGCCAGGGGGCCCTCCAGCCACGCGTAGTGCAGGTGATCCGGATCCCAGAGGTGGAGATGACTGTCGAGGAGGCGCACATCGTCCATTGTGGCGCGGACCGCGGTCGGCGTCGTGGAGGATGTCTCGCCCTACGATGTCGACATGGCCCTGACCGACGACGCGATCGAGCGCATCAAGGCGATGATCGTCGACGGCGAGATCGCCCCGGGCGACCGCCTCCCGCCCGAAAAGGAGTTGTCCGAGCGCCTCGGGCTCTCCCGCAACTCGCTGCGGGAGGCGGTGAAGGCGCTCGAGGTCATGGGCGTGCTCGCCGTGCGGCGCGGCGACGGCACGTACGTCACCAGCCTCGAGCCAGGACTCCTCCTCGACGCGGTGTCCTTCCTCGCCGACCTCCACGACGACACCTCGCTGCTGGAGATCTTCCAGGTGCGCCGCATCCTCGAGTCGCACGCGACCGGACTTGCCGCCCGGCGCGCGACTCCCGCCGACGTCGATGCCCTGACGGCCGAGGTCGACAAGGTCTCCGACGTGCAGGACATCGAGACGCTCGTCGACCACGACCTGCGCTTCCACCGCATGATCGTCGTGATCGGGGGCAATCGGTACCTCGCGAGCCTCGTCGACTCCCTCACCAGCCAGACGGTCCGTGCTCGCGTGTGGCGCGGCCTGACCGATGACGGCGCCGTCGCGCGCACCCTGGCCGAGCACCGCGCGATCGTCGACGCGATCGCCGAGGGCGACGTGGCTCTCGCGACCGCCGTGGCGACCGCACACGTGGCGGGCGTCGAGCGCTGGCTCCGGCGGGCGGGAGCGCACGGGGGCGAGTGACTGGACGGCACCTGTAATGACAGCTACACTCACCTGTAGTTACAGGACCGTCGAGGAGGACTCATGCCTGCCTTCCGCACCCCGCCGCTGCGGCCGTTCGCGATCGATTTCGACCCCGACCGGCTGACCCTCTCCCCCGAGGGACCGACGCTCACGCGGCGCATGAGCGACCTCGAAGGTCTCTTCCGCGACCACGACGCCTGGCGCACCGCCGCCGAGGGTGATGACCCCGTGGTCTACACGGTCTCCAGCAGCCCCGTCCCCGAGATCGAGCGGGAGCTGCCGCAGTCGATCACGACGATCCTGCCCGGCACCACCGGCGGCGAGCTCTGGATGACCAAGGGCCACCAGCATCCGGACCACCAGGGCGAGATCTACTACGCCCTGCAGGGCGCCGGCGGCCTGCTGATGTTCGACGGCGACGAGCACGCCTGGCTCGACATGACCCCGGGGACGATCGGATACATCCCGCCGGGCTGGGCCCACCGCTCGGTCAACACCGGCGATGACGCCTACGCGTTCCTCGCCGTCTATCCCGGCGGCGCGGGGCACGACTACGGCTGGGTCCTCGAGCACGGCATGGGCCGGCGTGCTTTCCGCGCCGAGGGTGGATTCGAGCTGCGCCCGTACGGGGAGTGACTCTCCCGTGCTCATCGCCCACGATCTCGGAACGACCGGCAACAAGGCGTCTCTCCACGACGACACCGGCCGCCTGCTCGCATCCGTCACCGTCTCCTACCCCGCCCACTTCGCCGCCGGCGGCATCGCCGAGCAGGACCCCGGCCACTGGTGGGACGCCGTCGTGTCGGCGACGCGATCGCTCGTCGAGCGCGCCGAGGTGCAGCCGTCCGAGGTGACGGGCCTCGTCGTCAGCGGCCAGATGATGGGCGCCGTGCTCCTCGACGGCGACGGGCGACCCGTGCGCCCGGCGATCATCTGGGCCGACACGCGCGCGGCGGCACAGGAACGCGAACTGAGCGACGCCCTCGGCGACGAGCCGGCCTACCGGCTGCTCGGCCACCGGCTGAACCCCACCTACTCGGTCGAGAAGGTCATGTGGGTGCGCGACAACGAACCCGACGTGTGGCGGCGGGTGCGCCGTTTCTGCGTCGCGAAGGACTACATCGTCCTCCGTCTCACCGGGCGCCTGGCCACCGATCGGTCCGACGCGAGCGGCACGAACGCCTACGACCAGCTCGCCGGAACCTGGTCGAGCGCCGTGCTCGACGCGGCACGCCTCGATGCCTCGATCTTCCCCGAGATCGTCGACTCCGTGACGGTCATGGGCACACTCACCCCGGATGCCGCCGATGCCCTGGGCCTGCCGGCCGAGGTTCGCGTCGTGATGGGCGGGGGCGACGGCCCGATGGCGGCCGTCGGCTCCGGCGTCGTCGCCCCCGAAGACGGCGCCTACGTGTGCCTGGGCACGTCGTCGTGGATCTCGTTCGCCACCGACGCGCCGCTCCACGACCCGCAGCGCCGCACCTTCACCTTCGACAACGTCGTGCCCGGGAGCTTCGTGCCGACCGCGACGATGCAGGCCGGCGGCGCATCGGTGCAGTGGATCTCCGAGGCCCTGTCCTCCGACCCGGCGCGCCCCGACACCGCCACCCTCACGGCCGACGCCGGCGGCGATGTCGACACCGACGGCCTGTACTTCCTCCCCTACCTCCTGGGTGAGCGCTCCCCGTACTGGAATCCGGATGCGCGCGGCGCCTTCGTCGGCATCGCACGCCATCACACTCGGGCCCACCTGATGCGTGCGGTGCTCGAGGGGGTCGGATTCAACCTGCTCACGTGCATCCAGGCGTTCCGCGCGGCCGGGGCGACGCTCGATCGCATCGATGCCGTGGGCGGCGGCGCCCAGAGCGACGCCTGGCTCAGCATCCTCGCCGACATCTGGGGCGTGCCGGTGCGGCGCCGGACGATCGTGAGCGAGGCGAACAGTCTCGGCGCGGCCGTCACCGGCGCCGTGGGGCTCGGACTCACCGACTTCTCGGCGGCGCGCTCGCTCAGCGAGGTCACCGCCGAATTCACACCCGATCCGCATCGCCACAGCGCATACGCGCAACGGCACGCACGGTTCTCCGCGGCGTACGACGCGCTCGAGCCGTGGTTCACCGGAGGAGCCTGATGGCCGTCATACTCGTCACCAGCCGATCGTTCGGCGACGGCGACCTCGACGTGCACGCCCGAGCAGCCGAGGCGGGGCACACGATCGTGCGCGGTCCGGCGCACCATCCCCTCGACGACCTCGCCGACGTGCTCCCCACCGTCGACGCGTGGATCGCCGGCACCGGACCCGTCACGACCGAGCACCTCGACCTCGCACCCCGGCTGGTGGTGATCGCCCGCTACGGCGTGGGGGTCGAGGCCGTCGACGTCGCCGCGGCCACCGAGCGCGGCATCGTGGTCTCGAACACGCCGGGCGCCAACGCCGAGGCCGTCGCCGACCACACCGTCGGCCTGGCCCTGGCCGCACTCCGGTCGACGGTGGACGGCGATCGCCGCGTGCGCTCCGGCGACTGGACCGTGCGACGGGGCCGCGAACTCGGCGCGTCGACGGTCGGCATCGTCGGCTTCGGGCGCATCGGACGCGGCGTCGCACGACGCCTGCAGGGCTTCGGGTCCGACGTTCTCGCCACCGACCCGTTCGTGCCCGCAGAGGATGTGCGACGTGCCGGCGCGGAGCCGGCGACACTCGACGAGATCTTCGCGAAGGCGGATGTGATCACCCTGCACGCTCCCGGCGGACAGGTGATCGTCGACGAGGAGCGCATCGCGCGCCTTCGCCGCGGCGCCGTGATCGTCAACTGCGCTCGGCCCGATCTCGTCGACGAGCCGGCACTCGCCGCGGCACTCGCGGACGGCCGCGTCGGAGCCTACGCCGCCGACGTGCTCACCGGAGACACGGCCGGGCACGACAGCCCGCTGCTCGATGCCGCACTGGCCGACCGGGTCGTCATCACACCGCATCTGGCCGCGCAGACAACGCAGGCCGTCGACAACATGGGGGCGATGGCCCTCGAGAGCGCTCTGGCCGTGCTCGCCGGCGAACCGGCGCCCTACGCCGTGACGAGCACCTGAAACGAGGACGCATGACCACCGATCCCCTGGTCCCCACGCGCGAAGCCGGCGTGCTGGCCGTGCTGCGCGCCCCCTCGGCTTCGACAGCGCTCGACGCGGTCGATGCTCTCGTGCGCGGCGGCGTGACCGGCATCGAGGTGACCTTCAGCACGCCCGATGCCCCCGAGGTGATCGCGCAGGTGCGCGCACGATACGGCGACGACGCTCTCGTCGGCGCGGGAACGGTCACCACCGCGGAACAGGCCAACGAAGCGGCGGAGGCGGGCGCTCAGTTCCTCGTCAGTCCCGGTTCGGTCGCGGAGCTCTCGGCGGCGATGACCGCCACGGGGCTCGTCACGATGACCGGCGCACTGACCCCCAGCGAGGTCATGCTCGCGCGCGGCTACGGCGCCGACGTGGTGAAGATCTTCCCGGCATCGGTCTTCGGCCCGTCGTACCTCGGGGCGCTCCGCGCACCGCTGCCCGGCATCCCCCTCATGCCGACCGGCGGCGTCACCCCCGACAACCTCGCGGAGTGGTTCGCCGCCGGCGCGGTCGCCGTGGGAGCCGGCGGAGACCTCGTTCCCGGGTCGGCGCTGGCGGCGGGAGACATGGAGGAGATCGAGCGCCGCGCGCGGCTGTTCGCCGCGGCGCTGCAGCGGGTGCGCGAGGAGGGTGAGGCGGCATGACCGGCGACTACATGGGATTCGTCGGGGTGAGCACCGGCTCGTCCTCGATCAACGAGGTGTTCCCGCTGTGGGCGCAGATCCTCGGGCTCCCCACCGATCGGCTCATCGGGCACGACCTTCCGCTGGACGCCACGCGCGAGCAGTACCGCGACCTCGTCGCCCGCATCCGCGACGACGAGCACCATCGCGGCGCGCTGGTGACAACGCACAAGATGAACGTCTTCGCGGCGGCATCCGACATGTTCGACGACCTCGACCCCTTCGCGGTGTCGTGCAGCGAGATCTCCTCGATCTCCAAGCGGGGCGACCGGCTGATCGGCCAGGCGAAGGATCCGCTGACCGTCGCGCTCGCGCTCGATGACTTCCTTCCGCGCGACCACTTCGCCACCACCGGCGGCCACGTGCTCATCCTCGGCGCGGGCGGTTCCGGAACCGCCCTGTCGTGGGCACTGGCCGAGCGGCCCGCGTTCGAGCGCCCGGCCCGCATCATCGTCACCGCTCGCGACGACCGCAGCCTCGACGAGCTGCGGTCCGTGCACGAGAGGCGCGGAACGCCCCCGGACCTGATCGACTACCGCCGCGTCGACGACGATGCGGATTCGGCCGCCCTCGTCGCCGCGCTCCCGCCGGCGTCGGTCATCGCCAACGCCACCGGCCTCGGCAAGGACCGCCCCGGCTCCCCGCTTCCCGACGACGTGGTCTTCCCCCGCAACGCCTTCGTATGGGAGTTCAACTACCGGGGCAGCCGGGAGTTCTGGCACCAGGCCCTCGCTCAGCAGGATGCGCGGGAGCTCGTCGTCGTCGAGGGCTGGCGGTACTTCATCCACGGCTGGTCCCAGGTCGTCGCCGACGTGTTCGACGTGACCCTCACCCCCGAGATCGTCGATCGGCTGGCCGCCGCCGCGGAGACCACGAGATGATCCGCACGGTGCTCGGCGACATCGAGGCGGCCGAGCTCGGCCCCACGAATTACCACGAGCACCTGTTCCAGATCTCGCCGCTCCTCCCCGGCGACGAACTGGACGACGAGGAGCGGTCGGGCCGCGAGGCCGAGACCCTGCGCGACAGCGGCTTCGCGGCGATGGTGGATGCGACCCCGCTCGGCCTCGGACGCGACGCGGCGGGCATCGCCCGCATCAGCGCCGCGACGGGCCTGCACATCGTCGCGACCACCGGACGCCACCGCGAAGCGCACTATCCCGGCGAGCATCCGCTGCACGCATGGGACGTCGATCGCCTGACGGCCCGCTTCGTCGGCGAGATCGTCGCCGGCATGTGCGACGGCGACGACCTCGCACGGGGTCCGGGCGGAACATCCGTGCGAGCGGGCCTGCTGAAGGGCGGGGTCGGATACTGGCGGATCACGGCCTTCGAGCGCGCGACGCTCGACGCGGTCGCCGCCGCGCACCGCGAGACGGGTGCTCCGGTCATGGTGCACCTGGAGTTCTGCACCGCCGCGCATGAGGTGCTCGATCTGCTCGCCGAGCAGGGCGTCGCCGCCGACCGGGTCGTGCTCGCCCACGCGGACCGCGATCCCGATCCCGGTCTCCACGCGGCGCTGGCCGCACGCGGCGCCTACCTCGGCTACGACGGGTTCGCCCGCCCCCGCACCCGCAGCGACGCCGAGCTCCTGACCCTCACCGAAGCGGTGGTCCACGCGGGCGCGGGCGAGCGCATCGTGCTCGGCGGCGACGTGGCGCGCCGCACCCGCTATCTGGCCTACGGCGGCATGCCCGGCCTCGGCTACCTCGGTGAGCGGTACGTGCCGCGACTGCGGGAGCGTGTCGGCGCGGACGCTGTCGACACGATGCTGCGCGACAACCCCGCGCGCCTGCTGTCCCTGTCCTCCTGAGCGCGACACCGGCCGGCGCCGATTCGCGATTCCCCTCCCCCACCGCGGGCGCACGAAGAAGGGCTCCCGCCGCGGCGGGAGCCCTTCTCGATGGTGCGGCTTACTCGTAGAGGACCGCGGCGATGTCCTCGTCGTCGATGTTGTCGGCGTCGTACCAGTACGAGCCGGTGTCGTAGAAGCCCTCGACCGTCTCACCCATCGCGGCGTCGTAGGCGGCCTGCACGACGGTCGCGCCGATGCCGATCGGGTCCTGCGTGATGGCACCGGCCATCGTGCCGTCCTTGATCGCGTTGATCTGTGCGGCGCCGGAGTCGAAGCCGACGATCGTGATCTCACCGGAGTCGAGACCGAGCTCGTTCACGGCGTTCACGACACCGATCGCGGAGCCCTCGTTGGTGCCGTAGATGCCCTTGAGGTCGGGGTACGCGGCGATCATCGCCTTGGCGATGTCGGCCGACTTCAGGTGGTCGCCGTCACCGTACTGGATGTCGACGATCTCGATGTCGGGGTAGTTCTCCTCGATCTCCTGCACGAAGCCGTCACGGCGCTCGACACCGGTCGAGTTGATCTGGCTGTGGCCGACGATCGCGACCTGTCCCTCGCCGCCGATGAGCTCGGCCATGTGCTCGGCCGCGATTCCGCCGGCCACGATGCTGTCGGTCGCGGCCAGGCTCAGCGAGTAGTCGCTGTCGCAGGGCGCGTCGAACTCGACGATCGGAATGCCGGCCGCCTCGGCGCTCTCGTACAGCGGGATGCACGCTTCGGGATCGAGCGCGGCGTACGCGATCGCGTCGGGGTCCTTGTCGATCGCCGTCTGCAGCATCTGCAGCTGCGCGTCGACCTCGGTCTCGGCGGCCGGGCCCTCGAAGGTGATCTCGACGCCGAGTTCGGCGGCGCGCTCCTCGGCACCCTGCTTGACGGCCTGCCAGAACTGGTGCTGGAAGCCCTTCGAGATCATGGCGATGTACATCGAGTCGCCGTCGCCGCCGGCCTCGCCGCCGGACGAGCCGTCCGAGCTCGAGCATCCGGCGAAGGCGAGAGCCGCTGCCGCGACGGTGGCCGCGAAGGCGACCTTCTTTCCGTACTTCATTGAAACTCCATTGTTGTGTGAGACCGGTCGCCCGGTCGGTGCGGACAGTGTTGCTGTGTGCCTCGGGTTGTTTCCTGCCGGATGTCCGGCTGAGCCGGCGACGGGCACGGTCGCCGCCGGCGAGGTCAGGTGGAGGTGCGGTTGCGGAGGGAGTCGAAGAAGACCGCGATGAGGATCACGATGCCCACGACGACGTTCTGCCACTCCGTCTGGATCGACATGATGCGCAGACCGTTGATGAGCACGCTCATGATGAGCGCACCGATGACGGTGCCGAGGATCGAGCCGCGGCCGCCGAGCAGCGAGGTGCCGCCGATGATCACGGCCGCGATCGCCTGCAGCTCGTAGCCCACGCCCAGCTGCGGCTGAGCGGAGTCCAGACGCGCCGCGAGCACGACGCCCGCGATGCCGGTGAAGGCGCCGGCGAACATGTAGATGAGGATCTTCCAGCGGCGCGTGTTGACGCCGGACAGGCGCGTGGCCTCCTCGTTCGACCCGATCGCGAAGGTGTAGCGGCCGAGGATGGTGCGGTTCAGCACCAGGTAGCCGACCACGGCGAGCAGGAGCGTGATGAGCACGGCGTTGGGCAGGCCGGGGACGAGGGTGCCGAGCGCGATCTGGTTGAAGTCCGGCGCCGAGCCGGAGAAGTAGATCGGGCGCACGCCCGAGATCACCAGCGCGAGCCCCTGCGCGATCATCATCATCGCGAGGGTCGCGATGAACGGCGGCAGCCCGAGGAAGGTGATGTTCAGGCCGTTCACCAGCCCCATCAGCACGCCGGTGCCGATGCCGCCGAGCACGCCGAGCCAGACGGGCAGACCCATGTTCGTGATGAACACGCCCGTCATCACCGCGGCGAGGGTCATGCCGGTGCCGATCGACAGGTCGATGCCGCCGGTGATGATGACGAACGTCGTTCCGAGGGCGAGGATCCCGATCACCGAGGTGGCCAGGAGGATGCCCGAGATGTTGCTCCAGGTGAAGAAGTTGTTCCCGAAGATCGAGAAGAAGATCACCAGGATGATCAGGGTTCCGAACGCCAGCGACTGCTGGAGCTGCCTCTTCATGAGGCCCACGAAACCGCCCGACGAGCTCTTCTCGTCGATCGCGTTCTGGATCACCGTCGTCGTCGACGGGCCCGGGTTCTGGTCGGTGCTCATTCTTCCTCCTGCGCGTGCGCGGCGAACTGCATGATCTTTTCCTGACTTGCTTCCTCGTTGCGGAGGGTGCCCGTGATCCGGCCGCCCGCCATCACGACGATGCGGTTGGCGACGCGGAGGATCTCGGGGAGCTCCGACGAGATGACGATGATGGACTTGCCGGATGCCGCGAGATCCTGCATCACGCGGTAGATCTCCTCCTTGGCTCCGACGTCGATGCCGCGGGTCGGCTCGTCGAAGATGAGCACGTCGCAGTCGCGAAGCAGCCACCGGGCGATGACGACCTTCTGCTGGTTTCCTCCGGAGAGGAGCTTGACGACCTGGTTGACCGACGGCGTCTTGGTGCGGAGCGTCTTGACGTAGTCCTTCGTCTGCTGCTTGGCCTTGCCGTCCGACATCCACCCGATGGCGTTGGCGTACGACCCGAGCGAGGCGAGCACGGTGTTGAAGGTGACGTCCTGCTCGAGCATGAGCCCCAGGAGCTTGCGGTCCTCGCTGAGGTAGCCGACCCCGAGCTTGACCGCGTCAGCGGGCTGATGGATGCGCGCCTTCTTGCCGGCGACGGTGATGGTTCCCCCGTCGCGCGGGTCGGCGCCGATGATCGCTCGCGCCGTCTCGGTGCGGCCGGCGCCCATGAGGCCGGCGAAACCGAGGATCTCGCCCTTGTGCAGCTGAAAGGAGACGTCTTTCAGGAGCGACTTCGTGCTGAGGTTCTGCACGTCGAGGATGACCGGATCGCCGAGGTGCTCGCGCGCCTCCGGGCGCGCGCCCTCGTCGATCTGGCGGCCGACCATCATCTCGATGATGGTCGGAACCGCGATCTCCGACTTCGTCAGAGATCCGATGTATGTGCCGTCGCGAAGCACGCTGACGCGGTCGGCGAGTCGCTTGAGCTCATCCATGCGGTGCGAGATGTAGACGATCCCCGTGCCGCGGGCCTTCAGGTCTTCGATGAGGGTGAACAGCGTCTCGGTCTCACTGTCGGTGAGCGCCGACGTCGGCTCGTCCATGATGAGCACCTTGGCGTCGAACGAGAGGGCCTTGGCGATCTCGACCATCTGCTGCTTCGCCACGGTGAGCTCGCCGACCGGCTGCTTGGGGTCCACCCGGATGTTCAGCCGCTCCAGCAGCTCCTTCGCCTTGGCGTTGAGCTTGGTGTCCGAGACGAACGGGCCCGTGCGCGGCTCGCGCCCGATATAGATGTTCTGCGCGACGGTGAGGTCCGGCATCAGGTTCATCTCCTGGTGGATGATCGTGATGCCGAGCTGCTGCGCCTGCAGCGGGCTGGTCAGCTCGACGTCCTTGCCGTCGAAAGTGATCGTGCCCTCGTCGCGCTGGTAGATCCCGGAGAGGATCTTCATCAGCGTGGACTTGCCCGCGCCGTTCTCCCCGACGAGCACGAGAACCTCGCCGGCGTACACCTCCAGATGCACGTCCTTGAGGGCCTGGACGCCGGGGAATCCCTTGCTGATCCCCTCGACTCTGAGGATGGGCTCGCTCACTGTGTCACCTGCTTCTTCGAAGGCCGATCGATCGAGTGCTTCCGCACACTGGCGGTAAACATCCGATCAATATTCCATCGCGCTGCCGTGCAGCGCAAGTTGTACCTAAATGTATCTACTCGCCCATGCGGGGGGAAGACCTGTAATAACATCTTCGTCACAACCTGCGGACGACGGCCGTCCTCGGGGGAGAGGACGACATGCAGATCGGTGCCCATGGTCTCGTTTTCACCGGAGAGTTCGACGAGGCCGGCCTGCGCCGCGCGGTCGAGGGCACGGCCCGCGCCGGTTTCGATCTCATCGAGATCCCGCTGATGGATCCCGACGGCTTCGACTCCGCCCTCGCCGGCCGGATGATCGCCGATGCCGGCCTGGCCGTCTCCGCCTCGCTCGGCCTCACCGCGGCCACCGACCTGACCAGCGAGGATGCGGCGGTCGTCGCGGCCGGAGAGCGGATGCTGGAGCAGTGCCTCGACCATGTCGCCGCGATGGGCGGCGATGTGCTGTGCGGCGTGATCTACTCTGCGATGCAGAAGTACCTCACTCCGCCGACGACGAAGGGCGTGGCGGCGAGCCAGGCGGTGATCGCGCGACTGGCGGCATCCGCCGCCGAGCGCGGCATCCGCCTTTCGCTCGAGGTCGTCAACCGCTACGAGTCGAACGTCTTCAACACGTCTCGCGGGGCGCTCGCCTACCTCGACGGCGTCGGCGACGACCGCGTGAGCGTGCACCTGGACACGTACCACATGAACATCGAGGAGTCCGACCTCTTCCAGCCCGTGCTGGACGCCGGCCCGCGCCTCGGCTACGTGCACATCGGCGAGAGCCACCGCGGCTACCTCGGCACCGGATCGGTCGCCTTCGGCGACTTCTTCCGGGCGCTGGACCGCATCGGCTACGACGGCCCCGTCGTGTTCGAGTCGTTCTCCTCGGCCGTCGTGAGCGCCCAGCTGAGCAACACGCTCGGCATCTGGCGCAACCTGTGGGAGGACAGCGACGACCTCGCGGCGCACGCCAACCGCTTCATCAGGGACGCTCAGCGCGCCGTTCAGACGATCGAGATGCATTGACGCCTCACAGATCCACACGACCGACGAGGTTTACCCGGATGCCGATGCGGTCGAACATCGCGGCCTTCGCGGCGAGGGCGCGGTCGGCCGTCTCGGCGTCGGGGGCGTAGACCACCTGCGCGTGGTTCGCCTTGTGTCGGGCCATGAACTGGTCGCGCGTGACGTCGTGCAGCACGACGTGCGCGATCGGCCACTCCGGGTTCGTGGCGTTCTTGCGACGCTGCGTCTCCTCCTCCGGAAGCTCCACGACGCTCGCGCGGAAGATGTCTGCCTGCAGGATCCCGTCGGCGATGAAGACGCGCGAGACCACGATCTCGCCCGGCTTGGAGACGCCGTTGATCGTGGCGCCGCCGGCGGGGAAGAAGACATCCCCCTGCCGCCAGCCCTCCGCCTTGTCCCAGCCGCCGAGGTGTGACGCGGGCACGGAGCCGGAGATCTCGTAGACCCACACGAACTCGCCGTCGTACTCCTCGCCCCAGCGCACGTCGTGGAGGGTGTTGTCGGGAACGAGCCCCATCGCCGTCCACACGCGGTCGGTCACGAGCGCATCGACGGCGACGCCCTCGTCGGCCTCGTTGAAGTGGGGGAAGGCGCGGCCGGCGAACAGTTCGCGGGACCCGTCGCGGGAGAGCACCGGCGGGCGCTCGGTGGAGTTCAGGATGCCCTCGGCGAGGTCCGAGGCCGGCACCAGGTCCTTCAGGCCCTGCTGGTACTGGATGCCGACCGCATCCAGCCCGAAGTCGTCGGCGATCCGCAGCGCCGCGATGTACATCTTCATCTGCCACTGCACCTGCTCGCGGGTGAGCTCGGTGGCCGCGTCGTCGCCGAAGCGGAAGGTCATGCCGCGCTCGACGAGCCAGTCGAACGCCGCGTCCGCCTCGGCCTCGGTCACCTGGAGCATCTCCGCGTACAGCGCCGACTGCGACAGGCGCTCCTTGTAGATGCCGGTCGCGTTCAGCAGCTCGTCGTCGAAGATCGCGTTGTACATGCCCATGCAGCCCTCGTCGAAGACGCCGATGATCGCCTTCTCGGCCAGCAGCTGGTCGCCGAGCGCGCGTCCGAGCTCGACCTCGGGCGTTGCGGGCAGCTCGGGGAGCGCTCGCACGTGGGAGGCGTCGTGGGTGACGGTGCCGGTGCGCGTCCACTCCTCGAGACCCGCGAGGAACCACTCGTCGGCGAAGTCGACCGACCAGAGCGTCGAATAGGGCGTACCCATCTTGGTCAGGCCCGCGTTGAGGCCGAGCAGGCCGACCAGGCCCGGCCAGTCGCCGGCGAAGTTCGCGACCGTGAGGATCGGACCGCGGTGGGTGCGCAGGCCCGCGAGCACGTGATGGCTGTACTGCCAGACGGCCTCGGCGACGATGAGCGGCGCCTCGCGCGGAATGGAGCGGAAGACCTCCATCCCCATGCGCTGACTGGAGATGAAGCCGTGCCCGGTCGCCGGGTCGATGTCGTTGGCGCGGACCACGCTCCACCCGAGCTTCTCCAGCGCCGCCGTGACATCCGCCTCCATCGCCGCCTGGGTCGGCCAGCCGGCCGCGTTCGCCGACTCGCGCAGGTCGCCGCTGGCGATGAGGTAGGCCGTTCGCGCCGGAGCCTCCGGCGGCGTGGACACGACGGGCAGGGCGTACGAGGTCATGATGTCCTTTCGGTGGCGAGCGGGCGTTCCGCCGGCGCGTGCGCGACGGCGCCGGTTCCGGCGCCACGCGAGTGAGAGCTGCCCACGCGGTTCATCGGACCTCCTCTTCGTCGCGGGATCTGGAGAGAGTCTACGATGAAATCGATTTCATCGCGACCCCGGATTTCATGATGCGCCACCCGGCCCGCAGCCGGACGCGTCAGCGGGTCTGCGCCGACATCCTGCGCTTGGTCGCCCGGAAGTTCTCGGCGGCGTCGACGAGCGCGACATCCGCATCGATGTGCAGCTGCTCGGTGAGGGAGGCGAGATCCGTGCCGGAGAGCACGGCCGCTCCGACCCTGTCGGTGACGGCCTGGATGACGGTGACGAGCACGCTCGCGTGCGCGCGGGCGACGAGGGGCGGGAGGTCCGGGTCGGTCGAGGTGATCGCCGCGGCGATCGCGTCTGCCTGATCGTGGCGGAAGCGCAGCGCGTAGCGGCGGAGCACGTCACTCTGCACCGACTGCGCGGGGTACTCGCCGCGGGCGAGGGACGGATCCTCTCGCAGGAAGTCGTCGATGTCCTGGTGCACCAGTTCGCGGAAGGCGTCGGCGGGGGTCTGATCCGGGGCGCGTTCGGCGACGGCACGGCGCGAACGCTCCAGCATCTCCTCGGCCAGATCCAGAACAAGGTCGGGCTTGGTGGGGAAGTAGTTGTAGACGGTCTGATCCGCCACACCCGCCGCTCGCGCGACGTCCGTCATCGCGACGGCGTCATAGCCGCGCTCGGCGAAGAGCCGGGCCGCGACGTCGGCGAGACGGCCGCGGGTCTCCCGCTTCTTCTGCTCTCGACGACCTCCGGGTGCTGACACGACACCATCGTCGCACGAATCTTGGTGTGACTCCACTTTTGTGCTAGCGTCCAAATTCTTAGAGTAACTCCAAACTTTTCGACATCCGGTCGAGAAGACGTGTCGAGAGAGGACACACCATGAACACGACCACACCGCAGCCCACCTCACCCGTCCTGATCTCGGGGGCCAGCTTCGCCGGGCTGACGACCGCGATCTGGATGCGGCGACTGGGTTACCGCGTCACCATCGTCGAGAACGCGAAGAACGTGCGGAAGGGCGGGACGCCGATCGACCTCCGTCGCGACACCATGGCGATCGCCGACCGGCTGGGACTGCTTGCCGACGTCCGCGCGAAGGCGCTGCCCACTCGCACGACCGAGTTCGCCGACATCGACGGCGCCCCCATCGCACGTCGCGAGCCGGACAGCGCGGCCGAGAACATCGTGATCGACGACTACGAGATCCACCGGCACGACGATGTGGAGATCCACCGCGACGACCTGCTCGCGATCCTCTTCGGAGCGCTGGACGAGGGCGTGCAGGTGCGCTTCGACGACTCGATCATCTCGCTGACCGAGACGCCGGACGGCGTGCGGGCCGCCTTCCGCAACGGCCCCGAGGAAGACTTCGCGATGGTCCTGGGATGCGACGGGAGTCACTCCACCGTGCGTCGACTGTGGTTCGGGCCGGAGAGCGAGTACAGCACGTTCCTGCACAACTACATGTCGGTCACCGTGGTCGACGGCACGTTCATTCCGTCGTGGACGACGCGCATCCAGAACACCCCCGGCCGCACGCTGCTGGTGAACTCCTACGCCGACACGACCGACGTCGTGCTGGCGTTCCGCTCCGAAGACGAGATCCCGTACGACCACCACGACATGGCGGAGCAGAAGAGGATCATCCGCGAGCACTTCGCCGACGCCGGCGAGCCGTTCGCCACGGTGCTGGAGCCGGCGCTGACCGCCGACAACTTCTACTTCGACAAGCTCAGCCAGATCCGTCTTCCCCGGTGGACGTCCGGTCGCGTCGCCCTTGTCGGCGACGCCGCCTACTGCCCGTCGCCGGCGGCGGGCATGGGCGGGTCGGTCGCGATCCTCGGCGCGACCGCACTGCACGACGCGTTCGTCG
>NZ_DEPK01000224.1:3132-5969 GCF_002358725.1 Microbacterium sp. UBA3394 | reverse complement strand
CCGACGGCGGAGAAGATCCAGACCGAGACGGAGGCGTTCGGGGTGCCGATGATCTTCCCCGCCACCGCCGAGGCGATCGCGTCGCGGAACGCGCAGCTGGTCGCCATGTGACGGCGGTCCGAAGCGGCGACGCAGGTCTTACGACCGGCGCCGGCGTCCGCCCCGGACGTCACGAGTCGAGGCGCGGGAGCAGCTCCCCGCCCAGCACGACGGTGCGGGGCGGGGAGTCGTCGCCGGCGAGGCGGTCCAGCAGCATCCGCGCCGCCGTCATTCCCATCTCCCGCGCCGGCAGCCGCACGATCGACACCGACGACGGCGAGATGATCGTGTAGGGAAGGGATCCGATGACCGCCATGCCGTAGGCCGGCGGCGGGGTGCCGAGCTCCGCGAGGCGCTGGATCGCCCCCATGCCGATGAGGTTGTTCCCCGCGACGAAGGCGTCGGGAGGATTCTCCGCCGCCAGCAGCGCATCGATGGAGACCCGGCCGCCCTCGAGATGGAAGGTCGTCGGGTACAGCAACGCCGGATCGGCGGAGCCCAGGCGCTCCTCCATCGCGTCCCGCCATCCCTGCGCCCGCTCCCGCGACGTCTCGATCGCCATCCCCCCGACCATGCAGGCGACCCGGCGATAGCCGGCATCCAGCAGATCGATCGTCGCAGCGTAGCCCGCTGCGCGGTTGGCCATGAGCACCGAGTCGACGCCGCCGCCCGCGGAACGGTCGACGGCGATGATCGGACGGCCGGAGGCGCGCAGCGCGCTCACGTCGGTGTCGTCTCCGGCGGCCGCGAGGATGACGCCGGCCATGTGGGCGGAGGCGGCGATGCCGAGGTAGGTGCTCTCCTTGGCGATGTCGCCGTCGGAGTTGCAGAGCATGACCGAGTAGCCCGCCGCCGACGCGACGTCTTCGATCCCCCGCGCCGTCTCGGTGAAGTACGGGTTCTCGATGTCGGGGATCACGAGCGCGATCGCGTTCGCGCTGCCGGTCCGGAGGTTCCGTGCGGTGCTGTTGGGCACGAACTTCAGCTCGCGGGCGGCGCGCTGCACGGCCTCGGTCTTCGCCGGTGACACCCCGACGCCGTTGTACACGCGCGACACGGTGGCGGGCGAGACGCCCGCGCGCTCGGCGACGTCGTAGATCGTGGCCGTCGACATCGCCGACTCCGCACCGCCGCGGTCCGCGCCGCGCGCGGCGCGCGCCCTACTCCGCGTGGACATGGACGAGCGAGGCGTGCGAGACGTCGGAAGCGAGTTCGAACTCGAAACGGCTCCGATCCCCGCGGTGGTGGGCGATGAAGAACTCGATCGGGCGCCCCGATGCGTCGCGGCTGACGCTGCGGAGCCGGAGCAGGGCGGCGCCGGTGGTGAGGTCGAGCAGGCGCGCCTGCTCGTGCGAGGCGACCGTCGCCTCGGCCGAACGCACGCCCTCGGCCGCGACGATCCCGTTGTCGGCGAGCACGCGATACAGCGACGCGTCGGCGAGGTCGACGCCGAGCGTCACGGCACCCACCGCCTCCGGCATCCATGTCGTCGACAGCGACCACGGCTGGCCGTCGACGAAGCGCAGCCGCTCCAGGGCGATCACGGAGTCGCCGACGGGGATCTCCAGCGCCTCGGCGACATCGGCCGCGGCATCCTCGCGCTCGTGCCGGATGACATCGCTGTGCACGTGTCCGCCGCGGCGCTCCACGTCTTCGTAGAGCCCCATCAAGGTGTGCACGAGGCTCTCGCTCGTCTTGGGGCGCGCCACGAACGTGCCCTTCCCCTTGACCCGCTCGACGACCCCCTCGTGCTCGAGCTGCGCCAGCGCCTGCCTCACGACGGTGCGGGAGATGCCGTAGTGCTCGCACAGCCGCATCTCGCCGGGAAGCAGATCGCCGGGCTTGAGCTTGCCCTGCGAGATCCGCGCGAGCAGCAGCCGGCACAGCTGGTCGTACATCGGAGACGAGGACCGGCGGTCGATCGCGTCGCCGTGCAGCGCTTCGGTCGTCATGTCAGTACGCGACCCCGGCGTGGAGGATGACGTTGGCGTACGCGGTGAACTCTCCGGATCGCACGAAGGCGCGGGCGCTCCGCGTGCGCGCCTTGAACTCCACATGCGGCACGAGTTCGAGCTCGACGCCGAGCGGCTCGAGGCGCTCGCGCAGCGCCGCGAGCATGGCGGGGCTCTGCTCGGCGATCTCCGCCGGCGCGGTCGCCCCCTCGATCACCATCTCGCCGAGCACCGTGTCGAGAACGTCGAGGAAGGCCGGCTCCCCCGGACGGTAGGCGAGGTCGATCCGCTCGCTGCCCACCGGGATCGGCAGTCCCGCGTCGGTCACGACGATGAGATCGGTGTGCCCGGTCTCGCTGATGACGCGCGAGAGGGCGGGGTTGATGGTGGAGGGGGTCTTTCTCATGCGCGGCTCCCGTCGACGATCTCGGGCGCGGGGCGTTCGGCGAGGAACGCGTGGACGCGCTCCCGGGTCGGCAGACTCGGCGAGGCTCCTCGCACCGTGACGGCCAGCGCGCCCGCCGCGGCGGCGCGCACGACGGCCTCGTCGAGGGTGGCGCCCTCCGCGAGCGCCGCTCCGAGGTATCCGGAGAACGCATCACCGGCGGCGGTCGTGTCGACCGCCTCGACGGGGAACGGTGCGACCAGGCGCGCTCCGTCGGGGCTGACCAGCAGGGCACCGGCTCCGGCAAGGGTCACGACCGCGGCGCCGACGCCGCGTTCCAGGAACCAGCGCCCCGCCCGCTCGGCACTCGCGACGTCGGTCACCTCGACGCCCGTCATCACCGTCGCCTCGGTCTCGTTGGGCGTCACGACGTCGACGTGGCGCCAGATGTCGTCGGGAAG
>NZ_DEPK01000224.1:0-2749 GCF_002358725.1 Microbacterium sp. UBA3394 | reverse complement strand
CGAATGGCGTGCATCGCGAGCGGTGCGGGGATCTCCAGCTGCGTGAGGAGCACGGATGCCCTGCCGGCGAGCGCGTCCAGCCCGGCGTCGATCTGACCGGCGCTGAGCGCGGCGTTGGCGAGGGGCACCATGACGATGTCGTTCTGCGCCGAGGCATCGACGCGGATATGCGCGATGCCGGTCGGACCGGGAACGGTGCGCACGTGCGTCACGTCGACGCCCGCGTCGACGAGACCATCCATGATCATGTCGTGGAAGAGGTCGCTGCCGACGCACGCGACGAAGTGGGCCGCAGCGCCCGCGCGGCCCGCGGCGACGACCTGATTCGCGCCCTTGCCGCCGAGCACGAGGGTGAAGTCGTCGCCCAGGATCGTCTCACCGGGCACGGGCAAGCGCGTCGAGAACGTGGTGAGGTCGGCCGTGACGGATCCCACGACGACGACCCCGGGGAGAGCCTGCTGGTCATCGGTCATGGCACCACCTGCGTTTCTTTGACTGCGCCGTCAGCACTCCGCTACATTATCGGGGATTCCACCTGTAACGACAGGTTCGAGGGAGAAACATGACCACCGCTCCGGTCCTCTACGTCGACAGCGCCGACCTCGCCCTCGTCGGCGAGCTGCTGCGCGACGGCCTCGTCACGGGCGTGACGACCAACCCGACCATCCTCGAGCGCGGCGGGCATGCCCTCGACGCCCTCCCCGATCTGTACCAGCGGTGGGTCGACGAAGGCGCCTCCCAGGTCTTCTTCCAGACGTGGGGGGCGACGACCGAGGAGATGCTCACCAATGCCGCCTGGATCAGGGGCTTCGGCGACCGGGTCGCCGTGAAGGTGCCCGCGACCCGGGCGGGGTTCGCCGCGGTCACCTCCCTCGTGCAGGAGGACACGACGGTGCTCATCACCGCGGTCTACTCCGTCGCGCAGGCCCTGGCCGGTGCGGCCTACGGCGCGCGCTACCTCGCGCCCTACCTCGGACGCCTGCGTGATGCCGGCCTCGACGGCGACGCCCTCATCGGCGACATGCAAGCGGCCTGCGCCGGCGCCGACACGGATGTGCTCGCGGCGAGCCTGCGGTCTCCCGACGACATCGTGGGGCTGCGCCGGGCGGGAGTGTCCCACTTCACCGCGGCACCGCAGGTGGTCCTCGATCTGCTGACGGATGACATCAGCGACCGCTCGGCCGAGGAGTTCGAGGGCGCCATCGGCCGCATCCGCGGGTAGTTCCGGCCACGGTCGGTCTACCCTCGGTCGGGTCGGCGCGCTAGCCTCAGCGAGGATCCTTCCTCGTCAGAAAGGCGCACCATGCCCGCGTTCCGTTACGGCCCCGTCGAGCTCTACCTCGTCGGCTTCGAGGGCGAGCGCCCCGACGCCGGCACCATGGCCGCCCTGTCCGACCTGCTCGAGAGCGGACTGATGCGTCTGCTCGATCTCGTGCTGATCTCCAAGTCCGACGACGGCGACATCACGGTCACCGAGGTCGAGGCCGACGAGTTCGCGCTCGAGCTGCACGAAGTCGGCATCGCCGGCGAGGAGGACATCGCCGAGCTCGCCGAGCTCGTTCCGCCGGGAGGATCGGCGCTGCTGGTCGCCCTCGAGCTCAGCTATGCGCGCGAGCTCGCCGAGCGCCTCGACAGCGCCGGCGCCGTCGTGCTGAGCGCCGAGCGCATTCCGGCCCCGGTCGTCAACGCCGTCATGGATCTGGCCGACGAGGCCTGAGAAGCAGAAGGAGTCATCATGCCCATTCGCAGAGTCGGCCGTCCCGGTCTGATCGGTCTCGCCGCGCGCACCGCCGTCGTCGCCGGCACCGCCAGCGCCGTCAGCGGCGCCATGTCGAACAACCGCCAGCGCAAGCAGCAGTCGGAGTACGAGCAGCAGCAGTATCAGGCCGCGCAGCAGCAGGCCGCGATGCAGCAGGCGGCCCAGCAGGCCGTCGCCCAGCAGCAGGCGGCGGCTCCGGCCGCCGCCGCGGCCCCCGCCCCCGCCCCCGCGGCGGGCGGCGTCGACATCGTCGCCGAGCTGCAGAAGCTCGCCGCCCTCAAAGACGCCGGTGTGCTCTCCGACGCCGAGTTCGCCGCCGCGAAGGCGAAGCTCCTCGGCTGAGCCTCACCGCTTCTTCTTCGTCGCGATCCCCGTCGGTGCCTCACCGGCGGGGATCGCCGCATCCACATCCCCCGACAGCCAGCGCAGCCACCGCGTGCTCGGGTCGCCCTCGAGCACGAGCGCGCGCACCAGCAGGGTGAGCGGAATGGAGAGGATGGCGCCCAGGGGCCCGATGATGAAGGTCCAGAAGATGACCGAGAAGAAGCTCAGCGTCAGCGACAGGTTCACCGCGTCGCTGACGAACTTCGGCTGCACGAGCACCTGCAGGGTGACGTTCACGACGCAGTAGATCGCGATCACGACGAGCATCGTCGGCCAGCCGCCGACGACGAGGGCGAGGACCGCCGGCGGCACGAGACCGAGCACGAACCCGATGTTCGGCACGAAGTTCGTCACGAAGGCGAGAATCGCCCACACCATCGGGGCCGGGATGCCGAGCGCCCACAGCGCGAGCCCGTCGATCACGGCGACGATGAGACCGAACGCGGCGTTGACCACGTAGTAGCGGCGCACGCTGCGGTTGTAGGCCGCGAAGCGCCCGAGGGTCGGTCGGATGCCGGTGCCGAACGCCGTCTCGGCGCGCGAGTACCGCGACGCGTCGGCGGCCATGAAGATGACGTAGGCCAGCACGAAGAAGAACGCCGTGAG
>NZ_DEPK01000189.1:6511-13139 GCF_002358725.1 Microbacterium sp. UBA3394 | reverse complement strand
CTGCGAGGGGGCGCGCTCGCGCGACGCTGCCGGTCTGCCTCCCCGTCCGGCGACGTCTTCGACGTCTCGACGCGTGATGAGCCCGTCGAGACCAGCCGGCGTGATCAGGGCGATGTCCACGCCGAGATCCTTCGCCAGCTTCCGCACCGGTGGAGTGGACCGCGGTCGCTCGGCGAGGGTGTCGGCGGCCGTGTCGGTCAGCCGGATCGCGTCATGAGGTGCGGCCTCGAGGATCGCCGTGTCGGCGCCGGCGCTCGATTCCCGGGCCGCGGCGCGGCGACGACGTCGGCGCGCGGGTGTGCCGACGGCCGCTCCGTAGCCGACGAGGTTTGCCGGCGCGGGCTCCTCCTCCGCCTCCGCGGTCGCAGCGACCTCGACGGCATCCCCCTCGACCCTGCCCGTTCCGCCGGTCCCGTCTCCTCCGGCGTCGCCCGACGCAGCAGCGGTGTCGACGCTCACCAGGACGGCACCCACGTCGACGACGTCGCCCGGCGCCGCGTGCAGTGTCCTGACCACCCCGGCGAAGGGCGAGGGGATCTCCACGACGGCCTTGGCCGTCTCGACCTCGGCGAGCGTCTGATTCAGCGACACCGTGTCGCCCTCGGCGACGTGCCACTGCACGATCTCGGCCTCGGGCAGCCCTTCACCCAGGTCCGGGAGCCGGAAGTCCTCGCTCATCGAACCGCCTCCTCCGCCTCCGGGATGACGACCTCGTCCTCGAACCCCGTCGGGCTCGCGGGTCGTCCCAGCACCCGGTCCACCGCATCGAGGATCCGATCCAGATCGGGCAGGTGCAGTGCTTCGAGCTTCGCCGGCGGGTAGGGGATGTCGTGCCCGGTCACCCGTTCCGGCGGCGCCTCGAGGTAGTGGAAGCATCGCTCGACGAGGCTCGTGATGACCTCCGCCGCCATCCCGGCCTCGCCGCCGGCTTCGTGGGTCACGACGACCCGGCCGGTACGTCGCACCGATGCCGCGAGCGTGCGGTAGTCCACGGGTGACAGGGAGCGCAGATCGATGACCTCGATCGACACGCCGTCCTCCTCGGCGGCGGCCGCGGCATCGAGCGCCGTCGTCACCTGGGCACCGTACGTGACCAGCGTCACATCGTGGCCGGGGCGGGCGACACGCGCAAGGCCCATCGGCGAGGCGTCGGCGAGATCGACGTCGAGGTCGACGTCTCCCTTGCGGTGGTAGAGCCGCTTCGGCTCGAAGAAGACGACCGGATCGTCGCACGCGATCGCCTGCCGGAGCATGACGTACGCATCCTGCGGCTGCGACACCGCGATCACCCGAAGGCCGGACGTGTGCACGAAGTAGGCCTCCGGCGACTCGGAGTGGTGCTCCGCGGCCCCCACCCCGCCCGCCCAGGGGATGCGGATGGTGAGCGGCATGCGCACGCGTCCTTGCGTGCGATAGTGGAGCTTCGCCACCTGACACACGATCTGGTCGAAGGCCGGGTAGACGAACCCGTCGAACTGGATCTCGACCACGGGTCGGAATCCGCGGTAGGCCAGCCCCACCGCGGTGCCTACGATGCCCGCCTCCGCGAGAGGGGTGTCGATGACGCGCGCCGGCCCGAACTCGTCGAGGAGCCCGTCCGTGACGCGGAAGACGCCGCCCAGACGCCCGATGTCCTCCCCCATCAGCACGACGCGCTCGTCGTCGCGCATCGCTCTGCGCAGACCGTGGCCGAGCGCTGCAGCCATCGTCAACCGGCTCATCGCGCGTTTTCCTCGTCGTCGGCGAATCCGTCGAGGTACGCCCCGAACCGGCGACGTTGTGCCGCGAGCGCGGTGTGCGGCTCGGCGTAGACGTCGTCGAACACCGCGAGCGGCTCCCGGGAGCGCGCGTGGAGCGCGGCATCCCGAACCGCTGCCGCGAGCTCATCCGCCCGGTCCGCCACGCCGGCTTCGAAGGCGTCGTCCCACGCGTCCTCGGCCTTCAGGAGCGCCTCCAGCCGCATGATCGGGTCGCGCTGCGCCCACACCTCGAGGTCTTCCGGAGCGCGATAGCGCGTCGGATCGTCGGAGGTCGTATGAGGCCCCATGCGATACGTCACGGCCTCGAGGAAGGCGGGGCCCGCTCCGGAGCGCGCATGATCGGCTGCCCACCGCATGGCGGCCAGACACACGAGGACATCGTTCCCGTCGATCCGCATGCTCGGAATGCCGAAGCCGGGCGCGCGCCCGGCGATGGGGAACCTCGCCTGCACCGTGACCGGCTCCGAGATCGCCCACTGATTGTTGGAGCACACGAAGACGACCGGAGCGGCGAAAGACGACGCGAAGACCATCGCCTCGTTGACGTCGCCCTGGCTCGTGGCACCGTCGCCGAAGTAGGCCACGGCGATCTCCCCGCCGCGATCGCGCTGGATGCCCATCGCGTACCCCACCGCGTGCAGCGACTGCGCCCCGATGATGATCTGCGGCGGCGCGGTGCGCATGCGCTGCGGGTCGTAGGTCGCGTGGACCTCGCCACGCCAGGAGAGCACGACATCCGCGGGCTCCGCGCCGCGCACGAGCCCGACTCCGAGCTCGCGGTAGCTGGGGAACACGAAGTCGTCAGACCGCAGGGCCCGAGCGGTGCCGACCTGCGCGGCCTCCTGCCCTCGGCAGGGTGCCCAGAGGCCCAGCTGACCCTGACGCTGCAGCGCGACCCCCTCGGTGTCGACGCGCCGGACGAGCGACATGTCCCGGTACAGGTCCCGCAGGAACGCATGATCAACGTCGTCGACCCAGGGATCGAGTTCACCGTCGGAGACGCGCGTGCCGTCAGCACGGATCAGACGGGCGACCTCGTCGATGTCGGTCGCCGGATCAGCGGTCGGATTCAGGGTGTGCATCGTCGTCATCCCTTCCGGCGGTCCTGCCCTCGTGAGGCCGGATCCGCCGCGTCGGCCGGCATCCTCGCCGGTGCTGCCGACGATACGGCGGTATAACACCTAGCTCAAGCATGCGCCCGCACCATGAGCATGTTGCGTATATCCACCCCCGAAGCGCGTGCTAATGTCTCGCACTATGACCACTCTGGACCGCACCGATCTGGAACTGCTCTCGGCCCTGTCCGCCGACCCCCGCGCGACCGTCGTCGCCCTCGCCGAACGACTCGGCCTCTCGCGCAACACGGTCCAGGCACGTATGGCCAGACTCGACCGTTCCGGTGTGTTCCTGTCCTACGAGCGCGCGATCTCGGCATCGGCCCTCGGCTTCCCGATCGAGGCGTTCATCAGTGTCATGGTGCGGCAGGCGGACCTGCCCCGCATCCGCGCGGAACTGGCCCGCGTTCCCGAGGTCGTGCAGGCGGACGGATTGAGCGGTCAGGTCGATCTGCTCGTGCGCGTCGCATGTCGCGACACCCAGCACCTCTTCGACACGGATGGCCGCATCCTGGCCATCGACGGTGTGGAGCGCACCGAGACCTCCCTCATCATGGGAGAGGTGATCGGGTACCGCGTGGCGCCCTTGATCGACCTCGCCACGCGCGAAGCCTGAGCCGCGCGGAAGACGCTCACGCGGCGAGGAAAGCCTCGATGGCCGCCGCCGCCGCCTGGGGCGTCTCGTAGTGGATGAGATGCCCGACATCGGGAATCTCCACGAGCGTCGACTCCGCGAACGTGGCCGCGAGCACGCGCTCGGCCTCGATCGGGGTGATGTCATCCCTGTCGGCGGCGATCAGGAGCGTCGGCACGGTGATGCGCGAGGCGAATTCGCGCACGTCGTGCGAGACGGAGGCGACGAATGCGTCATGGAGCACGTCGCGGTCGGCGAATCGTGAGAAGTAGGTGTCGTGCTGGTCGTGCACGAACCGACGCACCTCCGCATCCTTCGTCTTCGCCATCGACACGCTCATCACCCGCACGATGACGCCGTTGCGGAGCAGCGCCTCCCCCAGCGGTCGAGGAAGGGCCGCACCGGCCCGGTAGTACAGCACGGCAAGACGGGTGAGGATGCCGCGGGGCCCCTCGAGCGCGGGCGCGCCGATCGGGTTCACCAGGACGAGCCGCGGGGTCGCCAGCCCGTCTGCCACCGCGGAGGCGGCGATGATCGAGCCGAAGGAGTGCCCCAGGACGACCGCGCCGGGCGCGACCGCCGCTGCGAAGGCGATCAACCACCGCGTGTAGGTGTCGATGTCGTGCGTGAGGCCCGGGATCGAGGGTGTCTCCCCGAAGCCCGGCAGATCCGGCATGACGAAGCGCACTCCCGGCAGGAACGCCACGACCGGTTCGAGACCGTGATGCTCGCCCCGGAATCCGTGGACGGCGAGGATGGTCGTCGTGGCATCGCTGTCGCCGTACTCCCACCACACGGTGGGCGAGCCCAGCACGTCGGTCTCGTGTCGCTGCATCGGGATCGCCGCGAGACGCGCGGCGTAGGGGTGCGGAGCGGACACCCGCCGATTCTACGCGGGACGCCGCGGGCACAACGACGACAGCCCCGCCGAAGCGGGGCTGTCGTGAACGGGCTGCTTACTTGGAGCCGAAGTTCTTGAAGCGCTGGTTGAACTTCTCGACGCGACCGGCCGAGTCCATGATGCGCTGCTTGCCCGTGTAGAACGGGTGCGAGGACGACGAGATCTCGACGTCGATCACCGGGTACTCGACGCCGTCGAGCTCCATCGTCTTGTCGCTGGTCACCGTCGAACGGGTGAGGAAGGTCTCGCCCGAGCCGAGGTCGCGGAAAACGACCGCCTGGTAGTCGGGGTGGATGTCAGTCTTCATGGCGTTCCTTGAGGGGTCGGGCCCCTTGAGTTCTGAGGGACCGGTGAAAGTCGAGGCGCAACGGCACCAGCGGACAAGTCTACCAGGTGTCGCCTCGGCGCCGGGAATCGAGGTCAGTGCGCCGCGCGGGCGGCGTAGCGGCCGTTGTGTTCGGTGAGGTCGATCGGAACGCCGAACGCCTCGGTGAGAGCCGCGGAGGTGAGGGTGTCGGCGAGGGGGCCGGCGCCGACGACACGGCCGTCGCGCAGCAGCAGCACGTGTGTGAAGCCCACGGGGATCTCCTCCACGTGATGCGTCACCATGATCATCGCCGGCGTCGTCGGCGCCTGGGCATAGCCGCCGAGAAGGGAGAGCAGCTCTTCCCGCGCGCCGAGGTCCAGGCTCGCGGTCGGCTCGTCCAGGAGCAGCAGCTCCGGGTCGGTCATCACGGCCCGGGCGATCGACACGCGCTTGCGCTCGCCGTCGGAGAGCGTGCCGAAGGTGCGGTCGGCGAGTTCGTCGAGCTTCCACTCGGCGAGCACTCGCAGCGCACGGCGCTCGTCGATGTCTTCGTAGTCCTCGCGCCAGCGCCCGAGCACGCTGAAGGCCGCGGTGAGCACCACGTTCAGCACCGTCTCCTCCGGCGGCACGCGACGAGCCAGCGCGGAGGAGGCGAATCCGATGCGCGGCCGCAGTTCGAACACGTCGCTGCGCCCCAGCCGCTCACCGAGGATCGTGACGGTGCCCGACGTCGGGTGCATCATGGTGTCCGCCATCTGCAGCAGCGTGGTCTTGCCGGCGCCGTTGGGGCCGAGGATCACCCAGCGCTCGTCGTCGTTCACCGACCAATCGAGGTGATCGATGATGTCCCTGGCGTTGCGGCGGACGACGACGTCGGAGTATTCGAGCACCTGCGGCATGCATCCCAGCCTATCGGCCGGCGGCGGCCACTTCGCGGTACAGGGCGGCGGTCTGTTCGGCGATGGCGCCCCAGCTGAAGTGCTCGGCGGCTCGGCGGCGTCCCGCATCACCGTACGCGCGGGCACGTGCGGGATCGGACACCACCTCGGTGAGCACGCGAGCGAGATCCGCGACGAACGCGTCGGGGTCGACCGGCGTTCCCGTGCCGTCCTGCACCTGCTCGATCGGCACCAGCCGGCCCGTGACGCCATCGACGACGACCTCGGGGATGCCGCCGGTCGCCGTGCCGACGACGGCCGCTCCGCATGCCATGGCCTCGAGGTTGACGATGCCGAGCGGCTCGTAGACCGACGGGCACACGAAGGTCGTGGCAGCGGCGAGAATCGTGCAGAGCTCGTCGCGCGGCAGGAGCCGATCGATCCAGACGACCCCCTCCCGGGTCTCCTGCAGGCCGCGCACGAGGCCCTCGACCTCCTCGAGGATCTGGGGCGTGTCGGGAGCGCCGGCGCAGAGGACCACCTGCACGCCGGCGGGCAGCGACTCGACGGCCCGGAGGAGATAGGGCAGGCCCTTCTGGCGTGTGATGCGACCGACGAACACCACTGACGGACGGTCCGGATCGATGCCTGCCGTGCGCAGGAACGCGTCGTCGCGCACCGGTCGCCACTGGGCGACGTCGATTCCGTTGTAGATGACCCGCACCTTGTCGGGATCGAGCGCCGGGTAGCTGCGAAGGATGTCCCGGCGCATGCCGTCGCTCACGGCGACGATCGCGGCCGCCGCCTCGTAGGCGGTCTTCTCGATGAAGCTCGACACCGCGTAGCCGCCGCCCAGCTGCTCCGCCTTCCAAGGGCGCAGCGGCTCGAGGCTGTGCGCGGTGACGATGTGCGGGATGCCGTGCAGCAGCGATGCGAGATGACCGGCGAAATTCGCGTACCAGGTGTGGCTGTGGACGACATCCGCTCCCCCGATGTCGCCGACGATCTCGAGGTCGATGCCGAGCGTCTGCAG
>NZ_DEPK01000189.1:0-6135 GCF_002358725.1 Microbacterium sp. UBA3394 | reverse complement strand
CTCGTCACGGTCCGCGCCGAAGGCACGCACCTGCACCTCGATCGATCCGCGCAGCGCCGCGACGAGCTCGGTGACGTGCACCCCCGCCCCGCCGTAGATCTCGGGCGGGTACTCCTTGCTGACGATGTCCACGCGCATGGGTCGAACGCTAGTGCATGCGGATGAGCCGTTACACCCCTGTCCGAATCACACGCCACCCCTGGTCCGCACGCTCGCGCGCACCCTAGGGTGGAGCCATGCCACGGACGCCGAAGGTCTTCGGAATCATCCTCGCCGGCGGCGAGGGCAAGCGACTCATGCCGCTGACGGCGGACCGGGCCAAGCCCGCGGTCCCGTTCGGCGGTCAGTACCGACTCATCGACTTCGCGATCTCCAACCTGCTCAACTCCGGCCTGCGCCAGATCGTCGTTCTCACGCAGTACAAGTCGCACAGCCTGGACCGTCACATCTCGCAGACGTGGCGCATGTCGGCGCTCCTCGGCTCCTACGTCACGAGCGTTCCGGCGCAGCAGCGACTCGGCAAGCGGTGGTTCTCGGGGTCGGCCGATGCCATCCTCCAGAGCCTGAATCTCATCAACGACGAGAAGCCCGACATCGTCGTCGTCATCGGCGCCGACCACGTCTACCGCATGGACTTCCAGCAGATGCTGGCTGCGCACATCGAGTCGGGGGCGCGCGCGACCGTGGCGGGCATCCGTCAGCCGATCGAGCTCGCGAACCAGTTCGGCGTCATCGACGTCGAACCCGACGATCCGTCACGGATCCGGGAGTTCCTGGAGAAGCCCCACGATCCGATCGGCCTCGCCGATTCGCCCCACGAGGTGCTGGCGTCCATGGGGAACTACATCTTCGACACCGACGCCCTCATCGAGGCGGTCGAGGCCGACGGTGAGATCCCCACCTCCAATCACGACATGGGCGGCGACATCGTCCCCTACTTCGTCGGTCGCGGCGAAGCGGGCGTCTACGACATGAAGCGCAACGACGTGCCCGGTTCGACGGATCGCGACCGCTACTACTGGCGCGACGTCGGAACCATCGACTCCTTCTTCGACGCGCACCGCGACCTGATCTCGACGCTGCCGATCTTCAACCTCTACAACACCGAGTGGCCGATCCACTCGCAGACGGTCAACTCGCCGCCGGCGAAGTTCGTGCGCGACTCCGTCGGACGCATCGGCAACGCGATCGACTCGATCGTCTCGCTCGGCTCCGTTCTGTCGGGAACGCACATCGAGCGGAGCGTTGTCGGGCCATGGACGCTTGCGGGCGGAGGGTCCACGATCACGGACGCGGTGCTGTTCGATCACGTGCGCGTGGGACAGGGGGCGCGTATCCACCGGGCGATCCTCGACAAGAACGTCGTGCTCGCCGACGGGGCTACCATCGGCGTCGATCGCGATCGCGACCTGGCCCGCGGCTTCACCGTGACCGATTCCGGCATCACGATCGTCGGCAAGGGCGTGCACGTCGAGGCCTGAGCGCAAGTAGCGTGTGAGGGTGCCTGACTCCCCCGCGTTCCTCGTCGTGCTCGACGCCGATTCGACCCTCATCCGGAACGAGGTGATCGAGTTGCTCGCCGACGAAGCCGGGCGCGGTGCCGAAGTCGCCGCGGCGACCGAGGCAGCGATGCGCGGCGAGGTGGATTTCGCCGCTTCCCTCCGCTCCCGCGTCGAGGCCCTCGCGGGTGTTTCGGTGTCGGCCTTCGAGCGGGTCATCGCCCGCATCGAGCCGACCCCGGGGGTGCGGGAGTTCCTCACGGAGATCCATCGCCGCGGGGGCGTCGCCGCGGTGGTGTCCGGCGGGTTCCACGAGATCCTCGACACGGTGGCCCCATCGCTGGGCGTCGATCGGTGGCGTGCCAACCGCTTGGACCAGCGCGACGGAGCACTCACCGGCCGCGTCTCCGGGCCGATCGTCGACGCTCGGGCGAAGGCCGACGCCGTGCGCGAGTGGGCCCATCAGGAGCACATCCCGCTTCGGCAGACGATCGCGATCGGTGACGGGGCGAACGACCTCGAGATGATGCGCGTGGCAGGACTCGGCGTCGCCTTCAACGCCAAGCCGACCGTGCGCGCTCACGCGGATCTGGTCGTGGGCCCGATCGATCTGCGGGAAGCGATCTCGCTCCTGCCCTGACCTCGCTCCCGCCTGTGTCGGACCCTGACGCTACCGTGAGGCTCATGGACATCCTTCTCGTTCCCGGCCTCTGGCTCGATGCCTCCTCGTGGTCCGATGTCACCGCGCCACTCGTCGCGAACGGTCACCGTGTGCATCCGCTGACGATGCCGGGCACCGGCGCCTCGGCATCCGAGAGCGACGAGATCGGAATCGACGACTGGGTCGGAGCGGTCGTCCGCGAGATCGACGCTGCGACGCATCCCGTGGTGCTGATCGGACACAGCGGAGGCGGAAACGTCGTCTACGCGGCTGCCGACCGGCGCCCGCACGCCGTGGCGCACGTGACCCTGCTCGACACCTTTCCGCCCGTTCCGGGAGCTGGCATCTCGGACTTCCCCGTCGTCGACGGTGTCGTGCCGTTCCCCGGGTGGGAGTTCTTCGACGAGGACGACGTCGCCGATCTCTCGCCGGAAGTGCGTGCCCGCGCGGGGGCCCGCACGAGCTCGGTTCCGCGGCACGTGCCCACGGACGCCCTCCGGCTGACGGACGAGCGGCGTCGCGGTGTGCCCGTCACCATCGTGACCGGGACCGTGCCGGCGAACGTGATCCGAGAGATCGCGGCGGACCCCGCCCCGTGGGCGGCGGAGCTGGCAGCCGTCGAGGATCTCCGCATCATCCAGCTCCACGACGACGGTGCGCCAGGAGGGCACTGGCCGCAGTTCTCAGCTCCGGAGCGAACGGCTCGAGCGCTCCTCGAAGCGGTGCGGGAGACCCCCGGCGCCCCCGGCGAGGAGTCCGGGCACCCGGCGGGTCAGTGACCCATGCCGAGGCCGCCGTCGACCGGGATCACGGCGCCGGAGACGTAGGCGGCCGCGTCGGAGGCGAGCCACGCGACCACACCGGCGACCTCATCGGATGATCCGAAGCGACCGGCGGGAATGCTCTTCTTGTAGTCGGCCTGGGTCTGCTCCGGCAGTCCAGCGGTCATGTCGGTCTCGATGAAGCCCGGGGCCACGACATTCGCGGTGATCCCGCGCGCGCCGAGCTCGCGGGTGAGCGACCGAGCGAAGCCGACCAGCCCGCTCTTGGACGCGCTGTAGTTGATCTGACCGGCAGAGCCCAGCAGCCCGACCACGCTGGAGATCAGGATCACTCGACCCCAGCGCTTCTTGAGCATGCCCTTCGAGGCGCGCTTGACGACGCGGAACGATCCGCCGAGGTTCGTGGACACCACGTCGTCGAAGTCGTCCTCGCTCATCCGGAGGAGGAGGGTGTCGCGTGTGATGCCCGCGTTGGCCACCAGCACGTCGACGGGTCCGAGCGCGCCCTCGACCTCGGTGAAGGCGGCGTCGACGGCAGCCGCGTCCGTCACGTCGGCCCGCACCGTGAGCGTGCCCTCCGGGCCCTCCCCGCTGCGCGCGGTCACCGCGACGCGGTAGCCCTCTGCGACGAACCGCTCGGCGATGGCGCGGCCGATGCCACGGTTTCCCCCGGTGACGAGGACGACGTGCTCAGAGGACATAGCTGATGCTCCTTCATGCTGCGGGCGGGGACCCGCCTCAGCCTAGCGGGCACGCGATTGACACCCGTCCGTCGGCACTGCCACGCTGGAAGCGCCCTCGAGAAAGGCCTCCGATGACACAGCCCGACCCCCATGGCGGACCCTTGTCGCCCGGGGCGTATCCGCCGCCGGCTCACGGTGCGACACCACCGCCCTACGGCGCGGGAGGTCCTGCGGGCGCGCGGACGAACACCCTCGCGATCGTCTCGCTGATCGCCTCGATCAGTGCTTTCGTGATCCTGCCGTTCCTCGGCTCGCTCGCGGGGGTCATCACCGGGCACATGTCGCTGTCTCAGATCTCCCGCACCGGCGAACAAGGTCGCGGCCTGGCCCTCGCCGGCCTGATCGTCGGCTACGTCGGCCTGGCCCTGGCGGTCATCGGAGTCATCGCGGTCATGCTCTTCTTCGCCGTCTTCCTCACCGCTGTGTCGCAGTCGACCTACAGCTGACCCGCGGGCTCCCGGGTGCGCAGCGGGCGTACCCTGGAGGGACCGTGAAGCACTCGCACCACACGCCGTCGGCGACGTCCCTCCCCCGCGCACCGCGCGAGGGCGCGGACTCCCGCGCGCGCACGTACCTCGTCACCATGGGGATCCGCGTGCTGTGCTTCGCGCTGATGGTCTTCGTCACCCCGTACGGATGGTGGACGTGGGCCTTCGCGGCTGCTGCGATCTTCCTCCCCTACGTCGCCGTGGTGTTCGCGAACGTCGGGTCCGATGTTCGCGAGACCGGCGTCGAGAGCCCCGAACGGGCGCTGCCGGCGGCGGTCCGCTCCGCGCCAGACCGTGACGACGAAGCCGCGGAGCAGGCGCGGCCCCGTGTCATCCGCATCGAGGAGACACGTCGCGAAGGCGAGAACAGGGGTGGGTGACGCGCGCTGCTCTCGAGCGGGATGCCGCGAGACCGCGCGCTGGCGCATCGACTGGCGGAACCCGCGCATCCACGGGGCCGACCGCCGCAAGACGTGGGTCGCCTGCGATGAACACCGCGCCTTCCTGCGGGATTTCCTCGCCGCGCGCGATTTCCCGCTCGATGTCTCCGAACTCGAGGCGACGTCATGAGCCGGCGCACGGCGCCGACGGCCGTGCGGTGGTCGGGATACGTCGCCGTCGCGGTCCTGTTCGCAATCGCCTGCGCGTTCCTATCCCATTGGCAGTTCGAGCGGAACGAGTCGCGTGCCGCCGAACTGGAGCTCGTCGACCGCAACTACGACGCCGTGCCCGTCGGTCTGGAGGACCTCGTCCCGGAGGGATCGACGCTCGACCCCGAAGACGAGTGGCACCCGGTCGTGATGACCGGCGAGTATCTCCCGACAGACCAGCTGCTGGTACGCAACCGCCCCCACGGGGGCACCGCGGCGTTCGAGGTGCTCGTTCCCTTCCGCCTCGAGGACGGGCGCATCCTGATCGTCGATCGTGGGTGGGTGCCTCCCGGCGAGAGCAGCCGCGAGCCCGACGCCGTCGCCGCCCCTCCGGAAGGCACCGTCGAGGTGACGGTGCGGCTGCGACCGGGAGAGGCTCTCACGTCGTCCGGAGAGTCCGTGGACGGCGGGCAGATCCCCACCATCAACCTCCCGCTCATCGCGGCCGTCGTCGCCGACGGCGAGCGAGTCGAGCAGAGCGCCTACGGCGCACTGGTGTCGGAGCAGCCCGCGCCGGCGACGACGCTCGGCGCACTCGACGACCCGTCGGCCGACCCCGGGCCGCACCTGTCGTACGCCATTCAGTGGATCCTCTTCGCGATCATGGGCTTCGTGTTCATCGGATACATGATCCGCACCGAGATCCGCGCGCGACGCGACGATGACGAAGACGACGAGAAGCCGGCGGACACGACCGGACCCATCGCCCGGCGACGCCGCGACCACGATGCGGATGCCGAGGACGCGCTCGTGGACGCCCTCGGCCGGTGATCACGCCAGCGTGATCAGCTCGATGTAGTCGCGCCCCCAGATGTCCTCGACACCGTCGGGGAGGATGAGGACCCGCTCCGGGTTCAGCGCCTCCACGGCGCCCTCGTCGTGGGACACGAGCACGACCGCGCCCTCGTAGTGGGCGAGGGCTCCCAGGATCTCCTCGCGCGAAGCGGGGTCGAGGTTGTTGGTGGGCTCGTCGAGGAGCAGCATGTTCGCAGACGACACCACGAGGGTCGCCAGCGACAGCCGGGTCTTCTCTCCGCCCGAGAGCACACCCGCAGGCTTGAGCACGTCGTCACCGGTGAACAGGAACGACCCCAGCACCTTGCGCGCCTCGGTCGCGGTGATGTCGGGCGCCGCCGACATCATGTTCTCGAGCACCGAACGGTTCACGTCGAGGTTCTCGTGCTCCTGCGCGTAGTAACCGACCTTGAGACCGTGGCCCGGCTCGATGACACCCGTGTCGGCACGATCGACGCCGGCGAGGATGCGAAGCAGGGTCGTCTTGCCGGCGCCGTTCAGGCCGAGCACGACGACC
>NZ_DEPK01000053.1:0-3750 GCF_002358725.1 Microbacterium sp. UBA3394 | reverse complement strand
TTCGACCGCGGGCCGGAACCCGCGCCCCTTCTCGGTGATCGCGTGCACGATGACCGGCGCGCCGAAGGCCTTCGCGAGCTCGAAAGTTTCCAGGAGCGCCTCGAGGTCGTGGCCGTCCACGGGACCGAGGTACTTGATGTCGAGGTTCGAGTACAGCGCATCGTTGTTGACGAATCGCGAGAGAAATCCGTGCGTGCCGCCGCGAACACCCCGGTACATCGCTCGCGCGGCCGGCCCGAGCCGTCCGAACAGACTGGCGGAGCCATGCCGCAGCGACCGGTACGCGTCCGCCGTGCGCACCTTGTTCAGATAGCGCGCCATGCCGCCGATCGTGGGCGCGTACGAGCGGCCGTTGTCATTGACGACGATCACGAGGCGTCGGTCGTTGTCATCGGAGATGTTGTTGAGTGCCTCCCAGGTCATCCCTCCGGTCAGCGACCCGTCGCCGACGACGGCGACGACGTGCCGGTCGTCCCGGCCGGTGCGGGTCAGCGCGCGGGAGATCCCGTCGGCCCAGCTCAGCGAACTCGACGCGTGCGAGGACTCCACGACGTCGTGCTCGCTCTCCGCGCGCTGCGGATAGCCCGCGAGGCCGCCACGTGATCTCAGGCCGGCGAAGTCCTGCCTGCCGGTGAGCATCTTGTGGACGTAGGACTGATGGCCGGTGTCGAACACGAACGGATCCCGGGGCGAGTCGAAGACGCGATGAAGCGCGATGGTGAGTTCCACGACCCCGAGGTTCGGTCCCAGGTGTCCACCCGTGCGTGACACGTTCTCCACGAGGAAGGCGCGAACCTCGTCGGCCAGCTGCCGCAGCTGCGCGACGCTGAGTCGGTCGAGATCTCGTGGTCCTCTGATGGAGGGGAGAATCGCCATCGTGCCCTCTTCGTCGTCGTCCATGGCTCCGGCTCATCGGTTCGAGACGCCTGGCCGTCAGTCTATCCGCCGACAGCCGCAGACGGGTGAGGCCCCGGCTCGATCGAGCCGGGGCCTCACCTCCTGCGCAGGTCAGACGAGCGAGCGCAGTACGTACTGCAGGATGCCGCCGTTGCGGTAGTAGTCGGCCTCACCGGGGGTGTCGATCCGCACGGTCGCGTCGAACTCGATCGTCTTCGCCCCGTCGGCCGAGAACTCACTCGGCTCGGCGGTGACGCGCACGGTCTTGGGCGTCACCCCTTCGTTCAGCTTCTCGAGACCCGTGATCGAGATGATCTCGGTGCCGTCGAGACCGAGGGACTCCCAGCTCTCACCGGCCGGGAACTGCAGCGGCACGACGCCCATTCCGATGAGGTTCGAGCGGTGGATGCGCTCGAAGCTCTCCGTGATGACCGCCTTGACGCCCAGCAGCCGGGTGCCCTTGGCCGCCCAGTCGCGCGACGAACCGGACCCGTACTCCTTGCCGCCGAACACCACGAGCGGCGTGCCCTGCGCCTGGTAGTTCATGCTGGCGTCGTAGATGTACGACTGCGGCCCACCCGGCTGGGTGAAGTCCCGCGTGTAGCCGCCCTCGACGACCTGGCCGTCGTTGACCGCTGCGACGAGGGAGTTCTTGAGGCGGATGTTCGCGAACGTGCCGCGGATCATCACCTCGTGGTTCCCCCGGCGCGAGCCGTACGAGTTGAAGTCCTTGCGCTCCACGCCGTGTTCGGTGAGGTACTCGGCCGCGGGGGTGCCGGGCTTGATGTTGCCCGCCGGACTGATGTGGTCGGTGGTGACGGAGTCGCCCAGGGTCGCCATGACCCGCGCGCCGGTGATGTCCTGCACCGGCGTCAGCTCCATCGTCATGTCGTCGAAGTACGGCGCCTTGCGGACGTACGTCGAGTCCTCGGCCCACTCGAACGTCGGGCCGCTGGGGGTCGGCAGGCTCTTCCAGCGCTCGTCGCCTTCGAACACCGTCGCGTACTGCTTGATGAACTGCTCACGGGAGATCGAGGAGTCGATGATCTCCTGCACTTCGTCCGTCGCCGGCCAGATGTCCGACAAGAAGACGTCGTTGCCGTCGCTGTCCGTGCCCAGCGGATCGCTCTCGAAGTCGAAGTTCATGGATCCGGCCAGCGCATAGGCGACCACCAGCGGCGGCGACGCGAGATAGTTCATCTTCACGTCGGGGCTGATGCGACCCTCGAAGTTCCGGTTGCCCGAGAGCACCGCGGTCACCGCGAGATCGTTGTCGTTGATCGCCGTGGAGACCTCTTCGATGAGCGGACCCGAGTTGCCGATGCAGATCGTGCATCCGTAGCCGACCGTGTAGAACCCGAGACCTTCGAGGGCCTTGTCCAACCCGGACTTCTCGTAGTAGTCGGTGACGACCTTCGAGCCGGGCCCGAGGGTGGTCTTGACCCACGGCTTGCTCTTCAGGCCCTTGTCGAGCGCCTTCTTCGCGAGGAGCCCAGCGGCGATCATGACCGACGGGTTCGAGGTGTTGGTGCACGAGGTGATCGCCGCCAGCGCGACGGAGCCGTGGTCGAGCGTGAAGGACGCGCCGTCGGCCGTGGTCACCGGTGAGGGCTTGGAGGCGACCTTGGGCGCGTGCGAGCGGTGGTGGTGCTCGTGCTCGCTCTCGGAATCCTCCGGGCTCAGTCCGGGCGGGTCCGATGCGGGGAAGGACTCGGAGATCGTGAGGTCGACCAGATCGTGGTCGACGTCGGCGTAGTTGGTGAGATCCTTCTCGAACTGCTCCTTCGCCTCGGCCAGCAGGATGCGGTCCTGCGGGCGCTTCGGGCCGGCGATGGACGGGACGACGGTCGACAGGTCGAGTTCCATGTACTCGCTGAAGGCGGGTTCGCGCGAGGGATCGTGCCACAGCGACTGCTGCTTCGCGTACTGCTCGACCAGCGAGACAGCCTGTTCGTCGCGACCCGTCAGCCGCAGGTAGTCCAGGGTCACATCGTCGACGGGGAACATCGCCGCCGTCGAGCCGAACTCCGGGCTCATGTTGCCGATCGTCGCCCGGTTGGCCAGGGGAACCGATCCGACACCGTCGCCGTAGAACTCCACGAACTTTCCGACGACGCCGTGCTTGCGCAGCATGTCGGTGATCGTGAGCACGACGTCGGTCGCGGTGACGCCCGCGGGGATCTCTCCGGTGAGCTTGAAGCCGACGACGCGCGGAATGAGCATCGACACGGGCTGGCCGAGCATCGCGGCCTCGGCTTCGATGCCACCGACGCCCCAACCGAGCACGCCCAGGCCGTTCACCATCGTGGTGTGGGAGTCGGTGCCGACACACGTGTCGGGGTAGGCCCGCAGCACGCCGTCGACGCTGCGGTCGTAGATCACCTTCGCCAGGTGCTCGATGTTCACCTGGTGCACGATGCCGGTCCCCGGCGGCACGACCTTGAAGTCGTCGAAGGCGGTCTGGCCCCAGCGCAGGAACTGGTAGCGCTCGCCGTTGCGCTGATACTCGATCTCGACGTTGCGCTCCAGCGCGTTCTCGGAGCCGAAGAGGTCCGCGATGACGGAGTGGTCGATCACCATCTCGGCGGGCGAGAGCGGGTTGATCTTCTTCGGATCCCCTCCCAGGGCCGTCACGGCCTCGCGCATGGTGGCCAGGTCCACGATGCACGGCACACCGGTGAAGTCCTGCATGACCACGCGCGCCGGAGTGAACTGGATCTCGGTGTCGGGCTCCGCCTGCGGGTCCCATCCGCCCAGTGCTTCGATCTGCGCCTTCGTGACGTTGGCGCCGTCCTCGGTGCGCAGAAGGTTCTCCAGAAGCACCTTCAAGCTGAACGGCAGCTTCTCGTACCC
>NZ_DEPK01000164.1:3287-14650 GCF_002358725.1 Microbacterium sp. UBA3394 | reverse complement strand
GAGATCCGATGACCGGGTTCACGCGCATCACGGTCGCCGGGCGCACCCGCCGGGCGGATCTCGTCGTGCCGCGGGCGGAGCCGCTCGGGGTCGTGCTGCCGACCATCCTCGATCTGCTCGGTGAGCCGACCGGCACCGTCACCCACCCGGCCGTGCTCGTGCGCCCCGACGGCGAGCAGCTCGACCTCGCGCGCACGAGCGAGGAGCTCGACCTGCTCGACGGCACGTCGCTGACCCTCGTGCGGCTCGACGCCGCGCCGCCTCCTCCGGCCGTCATCGATCTCACCGACGCCGCCACCGACGCGCACGCGCGGCGCTCGGACCGGTGGGACGAGCGCTCGCGCCTCGCACTCGCCGGCGTCGCCGCCGCGATCGCGACCGCGACCGCCGGACTCGTCGCCCCGTTCGCCTCACCGACGGTCGCGCTGGTCGTGCTCGCCGGCAGCACGATCGTGGTCACCGCCGCCGCCCTCGCGCTCGGACTGCTGCGGATGCGGTCCGCCGCCGTGCTCGTCGCGGCGGCCGCTGCCGGATGCGCCATCCCCGCGGGCGTCATCGCAAGCGTCGTCGCGGCGCAGGTCTCGGGTGACGTCGACCCGGTCGCATCCGCGGTCGCGGGAGCCGGGGTGGGGCTCGCGCTGCTCGGCACCGTGCTCGCCGTTGCGATCGGCGGCGGGCTGCGGCGGGTGGGCGCGGGCGCCGGCGGCGTGATGGCGATCCTTCTCTCGCTTCTCGTCCTCGCCCTGCTCGTGGCGGATGTCGGCACCTCCGCAGCGGTCGGGGTGGTCGGGGTCGTCGCGGTCTTCGCCACCGGCGTGCTCCCGTGGGTCGCCCTGGGCAGCGCGGGCCTCACCGGCCTCGATCAGCGCGTCGCCGAGGGCGAGCGCCTCGACCGCGCGACGGCGCGAGACCGCATCGACGACGCATACAGCGTGCTCACGTGGAGCACGGCCATCACGAGCGCGTTCGCGACGATCGCGACCGTGGCCCTCGTCCTGGGCACACCGGTGTGGAGTCCCCTGCTCGCCCTCGCGATCGCGCTCGCCAGTGCGCTGCGCTCGCGGGCGTTCCCGCTGCGGATCGCATCGGCGGTGCTCTGGTCGCCGCTCGTGCTGGGCGGCGCGACGGCCGTACTCACCCTGCTCGGCGGTCCCGCCGGCGCGTGGGGGGTGACCGTGTGCCTGCTCGCCGCCGCCGGGATCGCCGTCCTCGCCCTGGTCTCCCCGCGGGAGAACACCCGCGCCCGGCTCCGCGGACTCGGCAACGCCCTCGAGATGCTCGCCGTGGTCGCCCTCCTCCCGCTGCTGTTCGGGGTGTTCGGCGTCTACACCGAGCTGCTCGGCATGTTCGGGGGCGTATCGTGACGCGCCTGTCGCCGCTGCCGGCCGCGCTGTTCGGCGGTGCCGCACGATGGCGCCCGCTGCTGCCGCAGTGGCAGCGCGAGCTCGCCATGCCGCTGTCGACGGCGCGACGGATCGGCGTCATCTCGCTCGGAGCGGGGGCCGGCGCGACCACCCTCACCCGTCACCTGGTGCGGATCGTCGCCGCGGCGCGCGGCGATCGCGTGCTCGCCGTCGACGCCGCCGCCGACGGCGCACTGGCCGCGCACTGGCGGCTCCACCCCGACCGCGCACGCACGGCACCGCCCCGCACGAGCGCCGAGGCGACCGCGCACCTCGCCCGCGTGCTCGAGGGTGCCCGCGGCCTCGCCCCCGCGGCCGCTGCCACCGACCCGGTCGGTGCGTGGCTCGACGAGGCCGCTCCGATCTCGCGCTTCTTCGATGTCGTCGTCACGGACTTCGGCCGGCGGCATCCCGCCACCGACCTGGCACCGTGCGCAGCGCTCGGAGACACCGTGCTGCTGGTCGCCGACGCCGATCGCGCGTCGGCGGAGGCCGCGGTGTCGCTCGCCCCGGGACTGTCGGCCCTGCCGGAGAGCCCGCGGGTCGTCGTCGCGCTCGTCCACCGCGGCGGCACGGGCACGGCCGCCCGCATCGTGGCCGCCCGGAAGGAGACGCCGGTGAGCGTCATCCCGCACGACCGCGATCTCGCCCGCGACGCCGCCCCACGCCGCTTCGCCACCCGTGTCGCCCTGCTCGGCCTCGGCGCCGACCTGATGGCCGGAGACCGCTCGTGACGACCCGCATCGTGCACCGTCCGGCCCGCATCACCGAACCGGTCGAGGCCCCCGACGAGCTGGTGCTGGCCCCACCACCGCCGATGTCCGAGGCGGCGGGCGGGTTCCCGATCCAGTCGCTACTTCCCATCGTGGGCAGCCTGTCGTCGATCACCATGATCGTGCTGCTGCGCAACAACCCGATCATGGTGGTCGTCGGCGCGGTCATCCTCGTGGTCGCCCTCGTCGGCGGCGTCACGATGGCCTTCACCGCGCGGGGCAACGCCGCTCGGCAGCGGCGGGTGCAGAGAGAGCGGTACCTGGACTACCTCGAGACCACGCGTGCCCGGCTGGCCGAGCGTGCCGCCGAGCACCGCACGGCGATGTGGCGGCAGCATCCGGATCCTCAGGCGCTCATCGAGCTGACCGGGAACGCCGCGCGGCGGTGGGAACGTCGCCCGGGAGACGCCGACTTCCTGCGCGTGCGGGTGGGGCTCGCCGACGTGCGGGCGCTACCGGTGCGGCTGCCCGACGAGCAGAACCCGGTGCAGCCGTTCGACCCGATCATGAAGGGCGCGGCCGACAGGCTCGTGCGCCTGTCGGGAATCGTTCCGTCCCTGCCGTCGGTGATCGACCTGGAGCGCGGCGGGCAGGTCTCGCTCGTCGGGGATCGCGACCTGACCGTCTCGGCCGTGCGCGCCCTCGTCGCGCAGATCGCCGCGCTGCACTCCCCCGACGACGTGCAGCTGGCCCTCGTCGTGCCGGCCGAGCGTCGCGGCCAGTGGCGCGGACTCGATCTGCTGCCGCACGTGCAGGCGGCTGCCGCCGATTCCGCGACCGGCAGCGTGCGTCGCATCGCGCCGAGCCTGCCCGACCTGTTCCAGATCATCGGCGGCGAACTGCGCGACCGCCTCGCGACCGCATCCGCCGCCCGACGTGCCGGGCGCCGCCGCAAGCCGGCGCGACTCATCGTGTTCGTGGATGCCGACACCGACGCCGCGCCGACCCTTCCCCGGCTCGACGCGACCCTGGACTACACCGACATCGGCGTGACCGTCGTGCATCTCGTCGACGATCGCCTGAAGGAGCCGGCCACCGTCTCGATCCGACTCACCGCACACGCCGACGGCGCGACGATCGAGTCGCCAGGCGCGGGCACCGAAACGATCGGCGGCGTGACGGTGGATGCGGTCGGCACGGCCCTGCTGGAGGCCGTGGCCCGCCCGCTCGCCCCGCTGCGGCTGACCCGTACGAGCGCCGTGGACGCGCAGTCGGGCGACGTGCCCGACGTCACCGAGCTGCTCGGCGTCGGCGACATCGAGGCGCTCGAGCCGGCCACCGCCTGGACGCCGAGGTCGGCGGCTGACTTCCTGCGCGTGCCGATCGGCGTCGACGACCGCGGCGTGCCGGTGATGCTCGACCTGAAGGAGTCCGCGCAGCTGGGCATGGGGCCGCACGGCATCTGCATCGGCGCGACCGGGTCGGGCAAGAGCGAACTGCTGCGCACCCTCGTCCTCGGGCTCGCCCTCAGCCACTCCCCCGACGATCTGTCGATGATCCTCGTGGACTACAAGGGCGGTGCCGCGTTCGCCCCGTTCGCCCGGCTCCCGCACGTGGCCGGCATCATCGACAACCTCGCCGACGACCCGCAGCTGACCGAACGCGCTCGCGCGAGCATCAACGGCGAAGTCGTGCGACGCCAGCGCCTGCTCAAAGAGGCCGACAACGCCGCATCCATCGGGCACTACCGGCAGCTGCGTGAGGCTCGCCCCGACCTGCCGCCGTTGCCGCACCTGTTCCTGGTCATCGACGAGTTCGGCGAGCTCCTGACCGCCGAGCCCGACTTCGTCGAGCTCCTGCTGACGATCGGACGCATCGGCCGCTCGATCGGCGTGCACCTGCTGCTGTCGAGTCAGCGCATCGAGGGGGGCCGGCTGCGGGGCCTCGACACCTACCTGTCGTACCGGATCGGCCTGCGCACGTTCTCGGAGTCGGAGAGCGCGGTCGTGCTCGACACCCCCGACGCGTTCCACCTGCCGGCCATCCCCGGTTACGGCTACCTCAAGGTCGACACCTCGGTCTACACGCGGTTCCGCGCCGGCTTCGTCTCGGGTCCCGTTGCGGAGGTGGTCGCCTCCGACGGTCCGGAGGTGGTGGATGCTCCGCGTGCCCGCGAGCTCCCCGCGTACGACGTGACTCCCTCCGGCACCGAAGAGTCCGAGATCGAGCTGCCGACCGAGCCGGATCGCCCCGCCACGGGCCGCACCCTGGTGCAGGTCGCCGCATCGCGGCTCGCGCAGGGCGTCGAGCGCACGCGACCGGTGTGGCTGTCACCGCTCCCGCCCCGGGTCACGCTCGGGAGCGTGCTCTCCCGCGCCGACGAGCACCGCACCCTGCGGGCGCCGATCGGCGTGATCGACGAGCCCGCGCGACAGCGCCAGGAGCCCTGGCACCTCGATCTCTCGCGCAGCGGCGGGCACGTCGCGGTCACCGGCGCTCCGCAGTCGGGTCGATCGACGTTCCTGCGGACGCTGGCGGCATCCCTCGCGCTCACCCACACGCCCCGCGAGGTGAGCATCTACGGCATGGACCTCACCGGCGGGGGTCTGTCACGGCTGGAGCACTTCCCGCACGTCGGCGGCATCGCCACGCGTGGCCACCGCGAACGCCTCCAGCGGCTCGTCGAGGAGCTCACGGCGATGGTCGCGGTGCGCGAGCAGGTCTTCCGGGACCACGGGCTCGATTCACTGGCGGAGATGCGCGCCGCCCATGCCGCCGGTCGCCTCCCGCAGCTCCCCTCGGCCGATGTCGTGCTGCTGATCGACGGGTTCGGCGCGCTGAGAGGCGACTTCGAAGACCTCGACGGCGCCGTCTCGCAGCTGCTGGAGCGCGGCGGAAGCTTCGGCATCCACATGGTCGTCGCCCTGACCCGATTCAACGAGCTGCGGATGAACGCGCAGAGCCTCGTGGGCACGCGTCTCGAGCTGCGGCTGAACGACCCGGCCGACTCGCAGATCGCGCGCAAGCTCTCCGCGACCCTCCGCGCCGACGAACCCGGTCGCATCCTCACCGACGACAAGCTGCTCGCCCAGGTGGCGCTGCCACTGCTCGACGACGTCGACGCCGCCGACGTGGGCGAGGCGCTGGAGGCGCTCGCTCGTCGCAGCGCGGCCGAGTGGGGCGGGCCCGGGGCCGCGCCCATCCGCCTGCTGCCCGACGATCTCGCCCCCGCCGAGCTGCCCGACGCCTTCACCGAACCCGACGCGATCCCGCTCGGGCTGCGGCAGGACACGATGGAGCCGGAGCTGCTGGAGCTGGGCGCGACCGATCCGCACCTGCTCGTGCTCGGCGACAGCCGCTCCGGCAAGACGACGGTGCTGCGCGGGATCGTGCACGGGGCGATCGACCGTCACTCGCCGGAGGAGATCGTCGTCGCCCTCATGGACACCCGCGGGGAACTCGTCGACGATGTGCCCGACGCCTACCTCGGCGGGCACGCCAAGACCGGGCGCATGGCGCGGCAGCTGGCGGAGTCCATCGCGCAGGAGCTCGAGAAGCGCCAGGTGGAGGGGCCTGGCACCGGGCCGCGCATCCTCGTGGTCGCCGACGACTTCGACGTGCTGGCCGCCGGCGGCGTCGAGCCCCTGCGGCCGTTGCTGCCGTATCTGGCGTCGGCGCGCGACCTGCGCCTGAACGTCGTCGTCAGCCGCCCGGTGGCGGGCGCGTCGCGGGCGATGTTCGACCTCGCCCTGCAGGGCATCCGCGACACCGGCGGCACGACGCTCGTCATGTCGGGCGATCGGGCCGAGGGGCAGCTGCTGCCCAAGCTCTACGCCGAGCCGATGATCGCCGGCCGTGGGCGCATCGCGCGCCGCGGCCGCCACGCCGCCCTCGTGCAGGTGGCGCGCTTCACGCCGACACCGGCGGATGCCGCTCCCGCGCCGACGCCGCCGGTGGAGACACCGCCATTCACCGATGCGCCGCCGCTGCGCCGCCGCAGACGGGAACAGCCGGATGCCTCGTAGCTCGACACTCGTCTCTCCGGAGCCGGTCGGGGCGGACGCCGTCGCACGAGCCGTCGCCATCGTGCGCGACCGCCTCGGCGCCACCGGGGAATCGCCGGACTTCGTGCTGCAGGCGCTCGACGCCGGCGCGGCGCTGACGGTCTCCGCCGACGGCGACCTCGTCCTGACCGTGCTGCGCCCCCGACCGCTCGCCGACCTCGCCGAGGTGCGACGCCTGCGCCCGAAGTGGGGGCTCGACGCGCTGCCGACACCGGCGTACTGGACCGATGCCTACACCCCGTGGACGCCGGGCGGCCTCATCGGCATCGCCGTGCTCGACACCCTCGCCGAATCGCTGGGCGCGCACATCGACCACGATCCCCTGCTCTGAGGCTGGGACAACAGACGTCGCTGAAGCGTCATCGCGTCGGGCTCACCTCGATCACGTGTCCCACGACTGCTTTCTGACCCGGGAGGTCGATCACGTCGTCGACGACCCACTCGATCCCCCGAGCGAGAAGAAGAATCCCCGAATCTCCCTGCTGACGCGGCGGCTGGAAGAGAGCCGGTATCCCTGGAGGCACGCGCAGCCTGACCACTGACCGCGCCCCGGGGACCGTCCGGTCCACCGGCAGAAGCCGAGCCGTGAGGTAACCCGACTCCCGGATGCTCTGCCCCGGGGAGAAGCGCTCATCTCCCCTGTCCGTCAACGTCACGACGATGGCCTCCGGCGTGGGCTTCCGCGCCAGAGCATCGTCCAGCTGCGCGACCTGATCGCGGATGGGTGGCGTCATCGGCGCTTTCCCGCTGAGAGCGGCGTCGATCTCGTCACGCGAAGGTGACGCCGTGCGCACTCTGCGTGACGATGACGTGCTCTCCGGATTGACGAAGCGTTCCAGATCCGCCTTCGAGGGGTGCTCCTCAAGGCTGGGAGAGACCCTTCCGGCGGATTCGGGCCCTTGACGCCGAGGAGCCCTTCGATGGCTGCAGGGGCGGGCACTCCCCGTTGCTTGAGGTCGCGCAGCTTCGCGAGCCAGTAGCCCGACCCCGCCGGCTGGAAGTCTCCGGCACGCGTGGCGACGAGGCCGGCGGAATCATTGTCATCAACCCCGACGTACAGATACCCGACCGTCTCCCCGCCACGAACGACAGCGGCAGCCTTCACCGCCCCCGCCGGGGCGGCGTTGTACCGGGGCGGACCTGCGATCGCCCGGCCCTGCACGCCATCGACGTCCATCACCTCGCGAAAGGCCGGTAATCGCGTTCGGCGACCATCGAGATGAACTCGGCGGCACGCTCAGCGGAGACCTCCTCGAGATCACCGTCGTGGGGGAATCGGATCGCCCGATCCACACTGCCCTGCCGGTCGGGCCGCCAATCGTTCACATCCTTGAGCACCTGGTCACCCTGCGCCGAGCGACGCAGAAGCGCATACGGCACGAGCTGACCGTCACGAACCTGCTGACGCACGAAGTATCGCTCGGTGGATGGGGAAGCGAGGAACGCCGAGATCGCTCCGGCCGGCACTTCGAACCCGCCTGCAGAACCCGGATTCACGACGATGCCAGCCTCCGGCGAGAGCCCCCGCAGGATGAGATCAGCCGGAACGGCAACAGCAGAACGTTCCGCGGCGAAGTGCGACGGCACGCTCTCCGCGTGGGTGAAGAGCGCGACGAACCAGTTCTCGCCGTTCTGCACGACCATCGGGTTCAGCGCATCCGGCGCTGGCGTCTCCACGGCGGGGATGAGCACGACGACCTCCGACGACCGCAGTCCGACCAGCAACTCCTCCTTCGAGAGATCGCCCGACGCCGCCAGCGCCATCAAGCGCTCGAGCTCGGTGCGGGGCCGCAGCTCAGACATCCACGTACTCCCCATAGGTCTCGCCAAGCGCATCTGCCGTTGTGGCAACAGCGTAGCGCTCGGTCATCAGCCACCACGTCCCACAGACATCGCATCGGTACAAGCTCGACCGATCTGCCGCATTGTCAGCGACGTGGCGCGGGCGTTCTCCTCGCTCCCATTGCGCTCGACATACCGCGCAACCCTGCTCCGACCAAGGGGGCGCGGCGATCACCACACGCGTCTCACAAACCACTCCCCGTCGACGAGTTCGAAGCGGAAAGCGCTCGGCATGACGGGCCGCCCACCTTCGATGACGAACTCCCGGGTCGGATTCAGGAGGAAGCCTGCGTCGGGTCCTTCGCCGAGAACGGCCGTGTGCCCGCCCTCGAGGAAGTGCGGCCATCCCATCGCGTCGGCTGCGTGCGGGGGACGGATGCCGACGCCATCAGTGGGAAAAGCCAACCCGTGGACGTTCTCGCCGTTCAGGTAAGCGGCCTGTGTCGCGGGCGACATCCCGGTGTATCGGGCCGCGTCGTGCGCATTGTGAACGATCCCCGCGTCCTCCGCGGGCATCACGAAGAAGGGACGCCCGCTCGCGCCGAGCGTGTCGGCAGGACCGGCGTAGTAGGAGGTCGACGCCTTCTCGTCGAAGAAGGCGACCATCCACCCGTCGGAGCGGAGACGCTCGATCTGTTCGGGTGTGACGCGCGCGCCGACGTCGGTCGTGTCGATGATCGAAGGCGACGTTCCGGGAGCGCGCTCGACAACGAATGCGTCGTCGGGCCAGGTGAGGTCGGCCGCGCCTTGCGGGGTCTCGACACGATCGAAGATCTCCTGCTGCTGCGCACGCAGATCCTCGACCACCTCGGGAGACTGCCCGGGAAGTCTCTCCAGCTCATAGAGGTCGTGGGTCTCCATCTTCGCCGCGAAGCTGGCTTCCGTGTGGAACTGCACCTCGAAGACGCGACCGCTCACCGGGTCGAACCAGGTGCTGTTGATTCCTTGGTACCCCTCCCGGCCCCAGGAGTTCTTGAAGTCTCCGTAGGGCTGGTACCCCGCGTCGATCATGTCGTCCAGGGAGGAGCGGACCGTAGATGCGAACCCATCGTGCGGAACGGTTGCGGTGTACCGGATGGAGTCCTTGACGTTTGCGAGCACGCCGGACACGGACACATCCGATCCCGCAGCCGCGGAATCGAGGGCCGTCGCGACCTTGCGGTACATCGACTCGTCGCCCTTGAGCCGGAAATCCAGACCTTCCATCTGCACGCCGGGCCGAGTACCGAGGATGCCCGTCACGTCCGTCGTGATCCGCGGCTCTGCACCGTGGGACCCCGCGAGGAAGTCATCCACGGCAGCACGCTCGTCTGGTGAGAGCGAGAGACTCTCGTCTTCGGTGCTGGTCCAGCCCTCGTCCGATCGGTCCGTCACGCCACCGTCGGCACCCTGATCGGAGCGAACATCCTGATCAGCGCCATCGGCGTCGCCATCGCGCGCGACATCATCGACAGCGCTGTCATCGTGGGCCCCATCGACGGCGGACCCCGAGCCACTGTCCGCGTGACCCTCGGCTGCGGAGTCGTCGGGACGGACGGGGCCGACGTCATCACCGACCTGGGCCGCGTCACCGAACGCACCCTCGGGCAGCTCGACCCGTACGCCGGGGGCTTCCAGCACGGGCACTCCGTCGTCGACGCGCGCCACGATCGCATCCGGGTCGATGCCCAGCTCGTCCACGAGGGCGGTCATCGCCGTCTGGCCGGTGTCGGCGCGCAGCACCGCCGGCTGGCCGAGATCGTCGCCGAGGTCGACGACGTCGAGGCCGCTGAAGGTCGGTGAATCCAGTCGCGCCGCGAGGTCGCCGACGCCGGAGAAGGCGTGGCCGCCCACGCGCACCGCGCCGTTCACCGCCCAGGCACCCGGGTCGATCAGGTCGGTGAACCGCGCCATCTTCGACAGCACGGACGCGGCCGTGCCCGCCGTCTTGACACCCGCGACGGCGGCGCCGCCGGGAATGAGGATCGTGCCGACGTTGAAGACCGACTCACCGAGGGCCGTGCCGGGGTCATCCGCCCATTTGTCCCATGCGATGAGCGCCTTGCCGGTGTTCTTCGCGGTCTCGTCCAGGCCGTCCTTGAACTCGGCGACCTCGTCCGGGAGGAATCCGTCGCCGCCGAACTGCCGCATCCCGTCATCGACCGCGAACAGGACGTTCAGCGGCGGCGTCGCCGCGATCACCCCGCTCAGCGCGAGGGAACCGAGGCTGCCCCACGCCGCTCCGTAGGCGTCGCCGGAGAAGAAGTCGCCCGTCGACGGGTCGTAGCCGAGCACGAGCGTGCCGAGGCCCTCGACGGTCCCCCACACGCCGCCGACGGCGATGCCCTCCCACAGGAAGTCCTTGAAGACGACGTTGACGGTCGCCTCGCCGCACCCCTCGGTGCGCTCCACCTCGGCGCCCCACGGCATCTCGGTGCCGGCCGGGATCTCGTCGATGCCGTAGGCGAGCGCGTCATCCTCGCTCGTGGCCGCCCGCAACGGCGCGGCGCAGTACAGCGCGCGGATCGCATTCGCGCACGTGCGCTCGGCCTCCCACAGGAGCACCTGCTGCGCATTGACCCGTGCGATCAGATCGTTGTTGCGGTCGACGTACTCCTGCACCTCATGCCACTCCTTCGTGACGGTGCGGTACTGGGAGACCTCCGTCGCGGTGGCGGTGCCGCCCGTCGACGACGACGAGTACGCGCCGTACGCGTTCCACGACCCCTGGTAGCCCTGCGTGCTCACCCAGGCCGGGTTCAGCTCGCGCACGCTCACGCCACCGGAGATCTCGGCGGCGAACGTCTGCGCCTCCAGGCGCAGCGCATCCAGCTCCGCCTTGATCGGGCGCACGTCGGCGGCGAAGGCGGTGAGCGCGCCGCCGACCGTCTCGATGCCGTCGCCGGATGCGGTCGCCTGGCTCGAGACCGGATCCATCAGCCCCAGCAGGGTCGCCGACTCGGGGGCCTCGTAGACGCCGGCCATGCGCTGCCACGACAGCTGCACCTGCGAGCCGGTGTCGCGCACGGTGCCCGCGAGCGAGGTGACCGTCGCCGCGTTGGTCTCGATCGCCTCGGGGTCGAGATCTCTGCCCGGGATCTGTTCCGGGTCGATCGCCGCCGGCATCAGTCGGCCCCGAGCAGCAGGGAGGCGGGCGTGATCGCGGCGACGCTCGCTGCCTGCGCGTCGGCGGCCATCGTGAGGTCTCCGGTGACGTAGGCCTCGGTCGCTGACACGACACCGCTGGTGGCGGCGCTGATGCGGGCGCTCATGCCCTGGATACGGGGCGACTCGACGGTGTCGAAGTAGGACTGCACGGCCTCGGCGATCGCGCCGGACTGCGTGGCCGTGACGGCGGCGCC
>NZ_DEPK01000164.1:0-2886 GCF_002358725.1 Microbacterium sp. UBA3394 | reverse complement strand
CCGGCGACGCCGGACGGGTCGATGCTCCAGGTGGTCACGTGCGTGACGACCCGGTCAGCCGATGGATTCGACGGCCGCGCGCGCCTTGCGCAGCGCTTCCTGCGCCGTCTCGTCGTTGCGCTCGAGCGACGTGCGCAGCGTGGTGATGATCGTGCGCACCTCGCCGGCGGCCGCCTTCCACCGCTGCTCCTTGGCGCGGTAGTCTTCGGACACGCCCTCGGCGGTGTAGTCGGCCATCGCGGCGGCCACGTCGCGGTCGTGCTGATCGATGACCGCCTCGAGCTGCGCGGCGACGCGGTTGAAGTTGTCCTGCGCGTTCTGCGAGGCCGCGATGTCGTAGTCGCGGCGGTCGTTCTGATTCACCATGATGCCGCCCCTCACCGTCCGCCGAAGCGTGCGGCATCGAACGAGGCGCCGCCTTCGAGGCTCGATGTGCTGTCGACCATGGCGCCCTCCCCCTCGAGGAAGGACCGGTTCATGCCGCCGATGCCCCCGAGCACGCCGTCGAGGGATGCCTTCAGCTCGGTCGAGATCACATCGGTGCGCGACTTGAAGCGGTCGAACGCCGCCCGGCCCGCGCCCTGGAATCGCCCCTCGAGCGGCTCGGCCGCTTCGAAGAGCTGGCGCACCAGCACCTGCAGATCGTCGCTCGATCCCGACGTGGACTTCGTCAGCACCCCGAGGGTGTCTGCTCCCATCGCGAACTTCATGTCGCCCCCAACCTCTCGTTCCGTCCGACCCAACTCGGACGCATCCGAAAAACAACGATACGAAAATACCCGCCCCCTCGACGCGGGAAGACCAGATGAAAGAAGTCTCACGCCGCGACGGTCGCTGTCACACGGTGTTCAGTCACCGGTCACGTCGCCGAGGAGCGGCCTGACTGCCGCGCCGACGCGAGGCAGGTCGACGTTGATCGTCGCCCACACCGCGTCGTAATCCGTCGCCTCATAGTGGTGCGCCAGCCGATCGCGCATTCGCTTGATGCTCGACCAGGGGACCTGCGGGTTCGCGAGGAGCGTCTCGTCGCTCAACCGTGCAACGTTCTCACCGATCTTGATGATGATCGACTCGGCCGCGAGCCCCGGCGTATTCAGATCGTCCGAGAGGTACCAATCGCGGCCTCGCGCGGCGAGTCGTGTGCCGTCGTCGCACAATCGCACGATCTCACGTAGCGCCCACCGGTCCCGCTCCTTCACGCCGCCACCGCTGACCGGAGGATCGGATGGTCGAGGGGAAGCGCGCCGTCGGTGACGACATCGACAGGAACGCCGAGCATCTCTTCAGCGGCGATCGTGAACTCGGCGATCGCCAACAGTCCGACGGAGGACGACCGGGTGACGAGGAGATCGAGATCGCTGTCCGTCGTATCTGTGCCGTTGATGGCGGATCCGAAGACGCGAACGTTGCTCAGTCCGTAGTCCGCGGCGAGCTCCTTGATTCTCTCGCGATTCTGCTCGAGCGCCTCATGTGGCAAGGGGCGCATGGCGGCCTGCAGACGATCGAGCATGGCCGCCGACGGCTTCCGGCGGCCGGACTCGTAGGCGGCGATATTGGGTTGCGCCACACCGGTGCGCGTGGCGAGCTGTGCCTGGCTGAGCCCCGCTCGCTCGCGCCGGTCCCGCAATGCCTCACCCATATCGCCATGATATCACCCCATTCGAAAGGTGCGGAAGGGGGGTCGGACGATGTGGCCCGGTGCCCGAGGCCGCTGTCACACTGTGTTCATGGACCTTCGCATCACCGACGACGCGGCCGCCGACCGGCTGCTCTCCGACGACCCGCTCGCCCTCCTCATCGGGATGCTGCTCGATCAGCAGGTGGCCATGGAAGTCGCCTTCGCGGGTCCACTGAAGATCCAGCAGCGCCTCGGCACGACGGACGCGGCGGCACTGGCCGCCGTCGATCCGGATGACTTCGCCGCGGCCTTCTCGCAGCCGCCCGCGGTGCACCGCTTCCCCGGGTCGATGGCCGGACGCGTGCAGGCGCTCTGCCGCACCATCGCCGACGACTGGGGAGGCGACGCCGCAGCACTGTGGACGCAGGACGACCCCGATGGCGCGACGGTGCTGAAGCGCCTGAAGGCCCTACCGGGCTTCGGCGACCAGAAGGCGAAGATCTTCCTCGCGCTGCTCGGCAAGCAGTACGGCTACGACGGCGCCGGCTGGCGTGAGGCCGCAGGATCCTACGGCGAGGAGGGCTCGTATCGGAGCGTCGCCGACATCACATCCCCCGAGTCGCTGACGAGGGTGCGGGAGTACAAGCGCGCGATGAAGGCGGAGGCGAAGAAGTGAAGAAGACCGGAGGAAGCGTGGCGGCGTTCATCGCGGAGGTCGTCCCGGCGAAGCGGCAGCGCGACGCGCACGCCCTCGTCGACATGATGCGCGAGATCAGCGGACGCGAACCCGAGCTGTGGGGCACGATCGTCGGATTCGGCAGCTGCCACTACCGCTACCCCACCGGCAACGAGGGCGACATGCCCGTCATGGCCTTCGCTCCGCGGAAGGCCGCCTCGACGATCTACCTCGACTCGATCGAGGCTCACGCGCGGGCCCTCGCCGATCTCGGCCCGCACACCAGCGGCGTCGGCTGCCTCTACATCAAGGACCTCGAGCAGATCGATGACGCCGTGCTGCGCGGCATCCTGGAACGCTCGCTCGCCTACACCGAGGGCGGCGGCGGCGAGTACGCGCAGATCACCGTCATCGACTGACGCGAACCCGCCGGTCAGGCGCCGCGGAGGCGCTCGGCGAGGTAGGCGTCGAGCTGGTCGAGCGCGACGCGCTCCTGCGCCATCGTGTCGCGGTCGCGCACCGTGACGGCGCGGTCGTCGAGCGAGTCGAAGTCGACCGTCACGCACAGCGGCGTGCCGATCTCGTCCTGGCG
>NZ_DEPK01000116.1:53216-72206 GCF_002358725.1 Microbacterium sp. UBA3394 | reverse complement strand
TCCGACTGATTTCCTCCCGTCGGGCGAATCCTGTTAGGATCATCTGGTTGCCCGCGCAGCGGGGATATTCCTCCATAGCTCAATTGGCAGAGCAATCGGCTGTTAACCGGTAGGTTCTTGGTTCGAGTCCAAGTGGGGGAGCGGAAAGCCTCGACCTTCGCAGAGAAGGCCGAGGCTTCGTCGTTTCCCGTGGCCTTCGTGCTGGATCCCTGCAGAGTCTGCGGGGTGATCGACGCGGGCCGGGCGACGCCGTTTTGATCCCCTCCGTCCGCTTCCGATAGGTTCGGTCGCACCCGACATCGGAAGGTCTCCGTCATGCCGCAGCGCCGTTCGCGCACGCCCGCGCGCGCCGCGGGGTGGGCCGCGCTGTACCTCACCATCGCACTCGGGCCGCTGATCCTCAGTCTGATCCAACTGGATCCCGGACGTGGGTTCTGGGTGAATCTGTCGGTGGCCGCGGGATTCGTCGGGCTTTCCTTGATGGGGCTCCAATTCGTCCTCGCCGCGCACACCGTGCGCACCGCGCGCGTGTTCGGACTCGATCTGCTCCTGCGTTTCCACCGGCAGATCACCTGGCTGATCGCGCTCCTCATCTTCGCTCACCCGATCATCCTCTTCCTCTGGGATCCGCGCTTCCTCGCTCTTCTGGATGTCGCTCATGCGCCGGCCCGTGCGCGCTTCGCGGTGGTCAGCGTGGTGCTTCTGGCGGTGCTCATCGTGACCTCGATCTGGCGGCGGAGGCTGCACATCCGATACGCGGTCTGGCAGGTGATGCACAGTGTGCTTGCGACGCTGATCGTCGTGACGGCACTCGTGCACGTTCTGCTGATCGGGTACTACGTCGACGAGCCGTGGGAGAAGGCGCTGTGGGTGTGCTACTCACTCGCGTTCGTCTCGATCGGCGTCTGGGTGCGAATCGTGCGCCCGATCCTCCGCTGGCGACGACGCTGGAGGGTCGTCGCCGTCGAGAACGAAGCGGCGGGTTCGTCGACGATCGAGCTGGAGCCGGTCGATCCGAGGTCGTTCGGCCCGCGCGGATTCGAGTTCGAAGCCGGGCAGTACGCGTGGATCCATGTCGGGGGTTCGCCTTTCGCGATGACGTACCATCCCTTCTCGTTCTCCTCCAGCGCGCAGAGCCCGGGGCGGGTACGGTTCACGATCAAGCCGGAGCAGGGCTTCACCGCGACAGTTCCGGATCTGTCGCTTGGCAGCGTCGTCTACCTCGATGGGCCGTGGGGTCACCTGACGATGGAACGCAACGATGCGAACGGGTTCGTCTTCATCGCCGCCGGCGTGGGGGTGAGACCCCGATGCTGAGCATGATCTCCACCCTCGCCGATCGAGACGACGATCGCGACTGTCTGCTGATCCTGGGCAACAGACATGAGGATCGGATCATCGGCGCGGACCGGCTGCGCGAGCTCGAGGAGCGCATGCCGAACCTCGAGGTGGTGCACGTCATCAGCCGCCCGGGTGACGGCTGGGATGGCGAGACGGGCCGCATCCGCGCCGACGTGCTGGATCGCGTCTTGCCGACGGATCGGCGCGAGCGCGCCTACTTCCTCTGCGCGAGCGGTCCGGTCATGGACGCGGTCACAGCGGCGCTCGCCACGCTGGGGATACCGGATGCGCACGTGAGCGCCGAGCGATTCGCGATGGCCTGACGGAGTGGGCACATGAGCGGGAAGAAGATCGTCGGCCTGCGCGAGAAGCGCGTCACACGGATCGTGTGGGTGATGTCTGCGGCGGTCGTGACCGCCTGCGTCGGGTGGAGCGTCCTCGCTCAGGTGATGGTGCCGGATGCCTGTGCGGTTGACCCACCGCCCGCGAACGCGCAGTATCTGCACTGCGACTGAGGTCGGTCCATGATCACCCGCTGAGGCGCCGACGCTCGGCGTGCGTTACGCCTCGAGCTCGTCCACCCCGGGGGTCCAGGCAGCGCCCGGTCGTCCCCAGCCGCGCTTGCGGGCGATCTTCTGCACGGTCTTCCCGTCGCCGTCGTCCAGGCGATCGACGTAGAGGACGCCCTCGAGGTGGTCGAACTCGTGCTGCAGGATCCGGGCGCGCCATCCGTCGACCTCGAGTGTCACGGGAGTTCCGTCGAGGTCGACGCCCGTCACCCGGACCGCGTCCGAACGACGGAGCGGAAACCGCTCGCCGGGGAATGACAAGCAGCCCTCCGACTCCTCGTCAGGATCGGGTGCGCCGGGCTCCAGGGGACGCATCCACAGCTCGGGGTTCAGAATCACCCCGCGCCAGGGGTGGCCCTCGTCGTCTTCGTAAGCGTAGGTGAAGATGCGCAGCGGCACGCCGACCTGCGGGGCGGCAAGGCCGACGCCCGGCGCAGCATCCATCGTCTCGAACATGTCCGCCACGAGCGCGCGAATCTCGTCGGTGATGGACTCGACGGGGGAGGCGGGGCTGTGGAGGACCGGATCGCCCATGATGCGGATCGGAAGTACGGGCACGTCCGACAGCGTAACCTCCGGGCGCCCGGGTATCGTCGAAGCGTGATCGCGATCGATGTCGGCAGTGTCGAGGATGTCGGCGATCAGCTCGTGGGCGCGTTCCAGGATCCGGGGATCCTCATCGGCATCCCCCTCGCCCTCATCGGCGCGGTCTTCATGTCCTTCGGGGCGCAGTATCAGCACCGAGGGGTGACCAAGGTGGAGCGCCTGAGCGGTGGCGCGCAGAAGGGCCTGACGGCGGCGCAGCTCGGCCGGCTCCTCGCCCGCCCGTCGTGGGTGCTCGGCACGGTCATGCTGGGTCTCGCGATCGTCTGTCAGCTCTCGGCGCTGTCGTTCGCACCGCTCATCGTGGTGCAGCCGCTCGGAGCGATCGCGCTCGTGATCACGACGCTCCTCAACGCCAAGATCAGCGGCCATCGGCCGACGCGGCGATCCGTGATCGCGATCGTGGCGTGCGTGGGCGGCATCTTCCTCTTCGTGACGATCGCGGCCCTGTTCGCCACGGAGACGCCCCTCAGCGACCGGCAGCTGATCACCGTCCTTCTCATCCTCGCGGTGGTCGCGGTGCTGTTCAGTGCGGTATGGCTGTGGCGGCGTCACCACGTCGGCGCGCTCTTCTACATCATGGCCGCGGGCATCCTCTACGGATTCGTCGCGACGCTCGCCAAGGTCGTCCTCAGCCGCATCGAGTCGGGTGACTTCGAGTGGCTGACCCTCACCTGCGTCGCGGCACTTCTCATCGTGACCGCGGTCGGGGCGTACTTCGTGCAGTCGGCGTACTCGTCGGGGCCTCCCGATCTCGTCATCGCCGGACTGACCGTGATCGACCCGATCGTCGCCGTCGTCATCGGACTCACGGTTCTCGGCGAGGCGCAGAACGCACCCCTGTGGGCCTACATCGGGTTCGCCGTCGCCGGCGCCATCGCCGTGTGGGGGGTGTTCCAGCTCGCGCGCCACCACCCGCAGATCATCTCCGACAGCCAGGAACTCCCTCTGGAGCGGGGCAGCGACGGCAGCGGCTTCGACGGGCCCCATCCGCCGACCGGGTCCACGCGGCTGGGAGAGGCGGTTGCGAAGGTCTGGCCGGAGCCGCCGATCAACGATCCCGACGACGACGCCCGGTAGGCTCGTACGAGGTCATCCCGATCGGGATGCCGGGGGCGGTGGCCAAGCTGGTCAAGGCAGCGGGCTCATAACCCGACGATCGTGGGTTCAAGTCCCACCCGCCCTACTCACGGTGAGCCCACGCAAGGGGTTCCTGCTCCATCGGGCGCGTCGATAGGGTCGGACTGACCCGAGAGGAGACGCGGATGCGGCTGGCAATGGTGGGACTCGGACGCATGGGGGCGAACATCGTGCGCCGCCTCATGCGCGACGGACACGAGTGCGTCGTCTACGACGTCAACGCCGACGCGGTGTCCGCGCTGGCGGGGGAGGGGGCGACGCCGGCGACCGACTTCGCCGATATGGCGTCGAAGCTCGAGGGCCCGCGCGTGGTGTGGCTCATGATTCCGGCGGGGCTGACGGGCACGGTCGTCACAGAGGTCGCCGAACACCTCGCGCCGGGTGACATCATCATCGACGGCGGGAATTCGAACTACCGCGACGACGTGCGTCGCGCGGCGGTTCTGCGCGAGGAAGGCATCCATTATGTCGATGCCGGCACGAGCGGAGGTGTGTTCGGGCTCGAACGCGGCTACTGCCTGATGGTCGGCGGCGCCGACGAAGCGGTTCGGACGATCGAGCCCGTGCTGCGCACGATCGCGCCCGGACCGGGTGAGATCGATCGCACGCCCGGTCGGTCGGGGGGATACGCTCCCGAGGAGCTCGGCTACCTGCACTGCGGACCCGCGGGTGCCGGCCACTTCGTCAAAATGGTGCACAACGGCATCGAGTACGGCATCATGGCCTCCCTCGCGGAGGGTTTCAACATTCTGCACAACGCGGATGCAGGAGTGCGCGAGGCCGAGCACTCCGCGGAGGTCGCACCGCTCGAGGAGCCGGAGTTCTACCAGTTCGACATCGATGTGCCGAAGGTCGCGGAGCTGTGGCGGCGAGGCTCGGTCATCTCCTCCTGGCTGCTCGATCTCACGGCTGCCGCCCTCGAGCAGAGCCCCGACCTGAACGGGCTCGCCGGCCGCGTGTCGGACTCGGGAGAGGGGCGATGGACCGTCAAGGCCGCCGTCGACGTCGGTGTGCCGGCGCCGGTGCTCGCCGCGTCGCTGTTCGAGCGCTTCGCCTCCCGGGACGAAGACCAGTACGCGAATCAGCTGCTCTCGGCGATGCGCCTCCAATTCGGTGGGCACCAGGAGCTGCCGACCGGCGATCGCCTCGAGGCGGGGTCGCGCAAGGCCGAGTGAGTCGTCAGTCGGCCCACAGGTAGGAGTACTTCACGAACACCTCCGGCGCGAGGCCCGCTTCGACGAGGACGCCCTGGATGGCGGTGAGCATATAGCGCGAGTCCCATCCCATGTACAGGAAGTGCTCGTCGTCGAGGCGGTCCCACTGACCGGTCCACGACATCTCCGGGTACACCGGCCCACCCCGGCGCGCGCTGAAGGTCTCCACCGATATGCGCGAGTCGGCCCACAGGCGCTTGAAGATCCGGTTGAAAAGGTACTTCACGTCGGGGACCTCCCAGTGCTCGCCGACGTACTCGACGTAGGCGAACTCCTTCTGCCATCCGCGCGGCCATCCGCGGCGCGGTACCGCATCGAGGATGGGCATCAGCCCGTCGTCATCGATGACGATCGGCCCGCGGCGCGGCCACGTGGTCATGAACGCGGCTGCAAGTGACGCCGAGCGCGCCGAGATCGCCGCCGTGTTCCACTGCTCGGCTCTCGCAGCCTCCGCCGTCAGCGGGATGGCGCTGCGCCCGAGGACGGCGCGCTTAGCGGGGAAGGACGCGCCGAAGGACGCCATCGCGGCATCCTCTTCCAGGAGGACGATGTTGCCGAGGGTTGCGGCAAGAGCGCGATGGGCGTTCTGCGTGTCGTCGTCGAAGTCCGACCACGCCGTGCGTCCGTCGCCCGTCCAGTCGTCGGAGGGGGCGAGGGGGAAGATGTGGTCCACGTCCACATCGGCGACGTCGTCGACGCCCGCCAGCCGGGCCATCACGTAGGTCGCATGCGGGAGCTCGGTGAACTTCAGCGCCACGCGGACGCGGTCATCCGAGGGAGTGAGCCGGGAGATGGCGAGCGTGAGGGCGTCCACACCGTCGTCCAGAGCCCGGAGGAGTCTCGCGACGAGGCGCTCGTTCGTGAGGCGCACGATCGTACGACGCAGCTGGAGCGACTGGAGCTGCTCGAGGACCGTCACCAGCGTGGGCTTGTCGATGACGCCGGTGGTCCATTCGCGATGCACGCGCATCATGAGGGGGAACATCCCCGCGCCGAAGACCGAGAGCCAGCGGAGGTGACGGGAGACGTCCGGGTCCGCTTCGCGTGCCGGGTCGAGGAGCACGCCGTACACCTCGGCATAGGCGCGCCAGGCTTCGGCATGGGTGCGCAGGGCCGCCGGTTCCAGCCGCGGAAAGTACGTCCGGAAGGCCTCGTACACACCACGCCCACGCGTGACGGCGACCTCGCGTCCTCCGATCATCACCAGATAGTGGTTCCAGAAGTCCGCGATCCGCTCGCCGGTGTGCCGCTCGATGGGGAGCCAGAACTCGTCCTCGATGGCCGTCTGCTCGCCGTGTGACAGGCCCATCAGCACGTAGTTGTGGATCAGTTCGTGGTCGCGCAACGGCTCGCCGGTGGAATTGAGCGACTCGAAGATCTGCTGGGCGTTCGCGCCGGGCCCGAGGGTGATCGCGACGTGCTCGAGCTTCTGCAGACCTCGCCAGACCCGCGCGACCTCGTCGGGGCGCACCTGGCTGCGGAAGAAGGCGTAGTTGTCGTCGAAGCGGGAGTCGCGCACGGCGTCTCCGCGCGAGTCGGTGACGACCGCCTCGAATACGTTCGCCCAGGCGCGATGCGGGCGCAGCTTCGTCGCGCGTGCGTCGGGATGCACGAGGACCTGCTCGAGCTCACCGGCCAGCAGCGGGTCGTGGTCTCGCACGGTGTGGTGCAGCGCGGCGACGAGGAGCATGAGCGTGGTGATCCGCTGCTGCCCGTCGATCAGGACGAGCTCGGACAGGCGATCGGTGCGCATCTCAGCGCTCAGGATCGACCCGATGAAGTGCATATGACGCTCGTCCGAATCGGCGACCGCGCGGATGTCGGCGAGCAGCTGTTCGCAGCCGCCGATGTCCCAGCGATACTGCCGTTGGTACACCGGGACCACAATCGTCGCGTCGGCGGCGGACAGCCAGGCGACGGTGTTCACCGCGTGGGCATCGATGTTCGTGGCAGTGAGCATGGGGCGCTTCGCTCCGTTCGTTGCAGGCCGCCGTCGAGTCTAGTGAACCGGGTCGGCGACCACGGGGCGCCGACCGGCGGCGAGGTAGGCTTGCCTAAGTCGGGCCTGTAAAAACGTGCTGGCCCCGAACGGAAAGGTCATGATTCGCATCATGGGTTACATCAAGAGCGCCGCTCTCGAATCGACCGGCTTCGTCGTGCTCGACCCGTACGACAAGGAGATCGACCCCAAGGAGTGGCTCGAGATCGAATACGTCGACTGGAAGTCCTCCGGCGACACCCGCTTCGCCCCGCTGGCCTCGGCCAAGGGTGAGATCGAATGCAACGGCTTCTGGAACCACGAGCCGCCGCGCACCGACAAGGACGGCGTCTGGATCGACGAGCAGACCGAGAAGGCGCCGACCCTCACCGCGCGGGCCAAGGAGCCCGGTGCCAACGTCGGACGGTGCCGCATCATCGAGCTGCAGCCGAACTCCTACGCGGACTGCCTCTACAACCTGCACCAGGACGACAACAACCGCCTCAACCCCGACGGCACCGGCTGGGTCGTGCGTGGGTTCTTCAACCTCACCGACGACAAGGACAGCTATTTCGTGCTTCGGGAGAACCGCAGCGACCCGAGCATCGAGTACCGGATCGCGCTGCCCGCCGGTGCGCAGCTGATCGTCGACACGCAGCGTCTGTGGCATGCGGTGCACCACCAGGGTGACGAGCCGCGATACTGCCTGATCACCTCGTGGGAGTCGGGGCCCGAGCTCGACGAGTACATCGCGCGTTACAACGGCCAGCCCACGACGGAGTACTACGAGATCTCGGAAGAAGTCCGGGAGGCCGGTCAGGCCGAGCAGGCGCGGCGCGACGCCGCACGTGCTGCGTACTACGCCGCCAAGGGCCAGAAGGAGAAGCTCGCGATGAGCGAGGCCTGAGCTCGCACATCCTCCTCGAGCCCCCGGCGACATCGTCGGGGGCTCGCGGCGTGTCGCGGCCGGATCCCTTGTGATTATCGGCCGCATCGGGTGATAATGACGGCAGACAACCGAACATGTCCGCCATGCTCCGTGGTGCCAGGTCGTAGGGGAAGACGCACCTGACAACGAAACGGAGACATCATGGCGACATCGCGTTCTCGCGGAGTGGTGTACGTCCACTCCGCACCTCGCGCGCTCTGCCCCCACCTCGAGTGGGCGGTGGGTCGTGCCATCGGCCGAGCAGTCAACTTCGACTGGTCCGAGCAGCCCGTCCAGCCCGGCACGCGCCGTGCTGAGTTCTACTGGGACGGTCCCGCCGGTACGGGTGCCGCGCTCGCGAGCGCCATCCGCGGCTGGGAGCACCTTCGTTTCGAGGTCTCCGAGGATCCCTCGCCCGGGCACGACGGCGGCCGGTGGCTGCACACGCCGGGGCTCGGTATCCATTTCGCGCAGACCGACGCCGTCGGCAACATCGTCATCGGTGAGGATCGCCTCCGCTACGCGATGGAGGTCGCCGCCGGCGATGCGCGGGAACTCCAGCGCGAACTCGACGTCGCGCTGGGAGCTGCGTGGGACGAGGAGCTGGAACCCTTCCGGCACGCTGGTGACGATGCGCCCGTCGTGTGGCTGCACAAGGTGGGGTGAGGCCCGGCACAGACTCAGGAACGGCGAGGCGCCACTACCGAAGCTCGGAGGAGGACACCCGGGACGCGAGAAAGCGAATCGCCGCCTGTACCCCAGATGCGACCCCAGTGCATCTGCTCACGACGAAGCCCCCGCACCCAGGCGGGGGCTTCGTCACGTGAGGTCAGGCCGAGGCCAGCGCCACGACGGCGTTGTGGCCGCCGAAGCCGAACGAATTGCTGATCGCCAGCTGGTCGCCGCGGCCGAGCTCGACCTGCGAGCCCGAGATGTTGAAGGGGACGGCCTCGTCCTGCGTCGTGATGTTGATCGTCGGAGGCGCGAGCCGGTCCTGGAGCGCCTTGACGGTGAACATCGCCTCCAGGGCGCCGGTTCCGCCGAGAAGGTGTCCGGTCGAGGCCTTCGTCGCCGACACGGGAATCTCCTCGATGCGGGGGCCGAACACCGATTTCAGCGCCGTGTACTCGTTCGGGTCTCCGACCGGCGTCGAGGTGGCATGTGCGTTGATGTGCGTGACGTCGTCGGGCGAGGCGTCGGCGGAAGCGAGCGCCATCTCCACGGCGCGCTGTGCGCCGTGGCCCTCGGGATCGTTTGCCGTGATGTGGTACGAGTCGGCGGTGACGGCGCCGCCGACGACGTAGGCGTATATCTTGGCGCCTCGGGCGCGGGCGTGTTCTTCCGACTCCAGGATCAGCACCGCGGCACCCTCGCCCATCACGAAGCCGTCGCGGTCGACGCTGCAGGGGCGCGAGGCGGTGGCGGGGTCGTCGTTGCGCCGCGACAGCGCCTGCATCGACGCGAACGACGCGATCGTGATCGGGTGGATCGCCGACTCGGTGCCGCCGGCGATCACGACATCGGCCAGGCCCGTGCGGATGTGCTCGGCCGCGTTCACGATCGACTCGGTGCTCGATGCGCACGCGCTGGCCACCGTGCGGGCGAAGGCGCGAGCGCCGAAGTGCAGGGACAGGTTGCCTGCGGCGGCGTTGGGCATGAGCATGGGAACGGTCATGGGCATCACCCGACGGGGGCCCTTTTCACGCAGCGTGTCCCACGCGTCGAGCAGGGTCCACACGCCGCCGATGCCGGTGGCGAAATCGACGCCGAGGCGCTCGGGCTCGACCTCGGGCGTGCCGGCGTCCGCCCAGGCCTCCATCGCCGCCACGATCGCGAACTGCGATGCCGGGTCCAGGCGCCTGGCCATGGGCCGCTCCAGCACCGTCTCCGGTCGCACGGCGGCCTGCGCGGCGAACGTGACGGGCAGCTGGTTCTCCTCCACCCAGTCGTACTCGAGCGTGCGTGTGCCGGACGCGCCGGCCAGCAGGGCGGACCAGCTCTCGGGGGCGGTGCCGCCGATCGGCGACGACGCGCCGATTCCGGTGACGACGATGCGTGACGCGGTCATGGGGAAGGAACTCCTCGTGAAAGAACGCTGGTGGGGGCCGGCGCCCCCACCAGAAGGGTTACGCCTGGTTGGACGTGATGTAGGTGACGGCGTCGCCGACCGTCTTGAGGTTCTTGACCTCGTCGTCGGGAATGGTCACGCCGAACTTCTCCTCGGCGTTGACGACGATGGTCATCATCGAGATCGAGTCGATGTCCAGGTCGTCGGTGAACGACTTCTCCATCGCGACCTCGTCCGCCGAGATGCCGGTCTCGTCGGTGATCAGTTCGGCGAGTCCGGCGAGGACCTCGTCATTGGTGAGTGCCATGGTGTTCTCCTTGTCTGTCGGGGATGCTGGCGCCGCGCGCGGGCCGTTGATCAGTCTAGGGCGGTGGTCGGGCCGCTCACGGCAGCACCACCACCTGCGCGCCGAAGACCAGTCCGGCGCCGAATCCGATCTGCAGGGCGAGCCCGCCGCTGAGTTCGGGATGCTCTTCGAGCAGCCGGTGCGTGGCGAGGGGGATGGACGCCGCGGAGGTGTTCCCCGTCGTGGCGATGTCGCGTCCGACGGCGACGGTGTCGGGGAGGCCGAGCTGCTTGGCGAATTCGTCGATGATGCGCATGTTCGCCTGATGGGGGACGAACGCGGCGAGATCCGACGCCTCGACGCCGGCCTCCTCGAGAGCCTGGCGCGCGACTTTGACCATCTCCCACACCGCCCAGCGGAAGACGGTCGGACCTTCTTGACGCAGGGTGGGCCAGGGGGAGTTTCCGTCGCGGAAGTCCGTGAGCGTGTGGTTCATCCCGACGGCGTCCGCCTTGGATCCGTCCGAGCCCCACACCGTCGGTCCGATGCCGGGCGTGTCACTCGGGCCCACGACGACCGCGCCGGCTCCATCGCCCAGGAGGAAGGAGATGCTGCGGTCGGTGGGATCGACGATGTCGCTGAGCTTCTCCGTGCCGATGACGAGCGCGTACTCGGCCGCACCGGAGCGGATGAGGGCGTCAGCCTGCGCCACCCCGTATGCGAAGCCGGCGCACGCCGCGTTGAGATCGTATGCGGCGGCGGGGTTCGAACCGACGCGATCGGCGACGATGGCCGACACGGAGGGCGTCTGCTTCGGATTGCTGATCGTCGCCACGATGACGGCGCCGATCCGATCGGCGGGAACACCCGAGCGCGCGATCGCCTCTTCCGCGGCCGACGCGGCGAGATCGATGGCTGTCGTACCGGGGGTCGCACGCATGCGCGTGATGATGCCGGTGCGCTGTCGGATCCATTCGTCGCTGGAGTCGATGGGTCCGACGAGATCGTCGTTGGGCACGGCGTTCTCGCCGCGGGCGGCGCCATACGAGTAGATGCGGGTGTGCGCGGCGCCCCGGGACTGTCGGAGGGTGGGGGTCATGTGTGAGGGCTCCGCTCAGGAGGTGGATGGGCTGAGGAGTTCGGCGGCGGCGGGCAGATCCGCCGGAGTCTTCACGGCGACCGCCGGCGTGCCGCGCAGTGCGCGCTTGGCAAGCCCGGTGAGGGTGCCGGCCGGTGCGAGTTCGACGAGACCGCTCACGCCGGCATCGGCGAACGCGGACATGCACAGGTCCCAGCGCACGGGGGAGGCCACCTGCTCGACGAGGAGGTCCAGGAAGGAGGCACCCTCGGTCACGATCGATCCGTCGCGGTTCGTCCACAGCCGCACCTGGGGATCGTGCGTCGCGACCTCCGCGGCGGCGAGCCGCAGTTCGTCGACGGCCGGGGCCATGGCGTCGGTGTGGAATGCACCCGCGACCTGCAGAGCGACCACGCGGGTGCCGCGCACGGGCTCGGCCGCGAGGGCTTCGAGGGCGGAGAGCGAGCCGGCGGCGACGAGCTGCCCGCCGCCGTTGTGATTGGCAGCGGTGAGACCGAGTTCCGCCAAGCGGTCGAGCACGGCGACGGTGTCACCGCCGAGGACGGCGCTCATGCCGGTCGGCGACGATGCAGCCGCGGCCGCCATGGCGCGTCCGCGCAGACCGACGAGGCGCATCGCATCCTCCTCGGTGAGCACGCCCGCGGCGGCGGCTGCCGTGAACTCGCCCACCGAGTGGCCGGCGACACCGGCGACGTGGTCGTCTCCGAGGGCATTCCACGACAGCAGCCCGGCGGCGACGATCAGCGGCTGCGCGACGGCGGTGTCGCGGATCCGGTCGGCGTCCCACTCCGTGCCTGCGGCGACGAGGTCGACGCCGGACCACTCCGAATAGGCCGCAAGCCGCTCGTGGGCGCCGTCGAGTTCGAGCCAGGGGGTCAGGAAGCCGGGGGACTGCGAACCTTGACCGGGGAAGATCGCGATGAGCACCATCCCATCCTGCCAAGGATCAGCCGATGCGATGTGTGGCATGCCGCACAAGTGTCCCGGCATCGTTTGTCGCATCACCACAGCACGATCTCTGTCGAGGTGCTGGCGGACCGAGGTCACGACGGGCGACGCGGGGCGCTCCGACGTCGTGTCGCGTCGGTTCCGATGGAGCCGAGGACGAGCGAGATCTGCAGGATGAGAGCCTCCCGTGGTCCGGTCGCATCCCAGCCGATCACCTCGGAGACCCGCTTGAGCCGATAGCGCACCGTGTTGGGGTGCACGAACAGCTCGCGCGCGGTCGCCTCGAGGGAGCGCCCGTTGTCGAGATAGCTCCACAGCGTCGTGACGAGATCGGTGCTGTGGGCCTGCAGCGGGCGATAGATCCGCTCGACGAGGGTCTGCTTTGCCAGGGGATCACCGGCCAGGGCTCGCTCGGGCAGGAGATCGTCGGCCTCGACGGGACGCGGAGCATGTCGCCACGCGCGTGCGACCGCGAACCCCGCCAGCGCGGCCCGGGCGCTCTGGCTGGCGTCCACGAGTGCCGGAACGACCGGGCCCAGCACGAGGTGACCCGCCCCGAAACCGGGCTCGAGGCGTTTGGCGATCTCGACGAAGGGGAGCGCGCCGGATCCTTCGTCGGTGCGCACCGGATCCTCGGCGCGCCCGATCACGAGGACGAGCCGCGATCCCTGCACGCCGATCAGCACGTCCACGCCGAGCTTGCGTGCGGTGCGGCGCAGCTGATCGACGTCGAACTGCGCGGGGGTCGTGCCCACGAGCACCGCCACCTCGCCGTGACCGTGCCACCCGAGGGCGGCGATCCGGCTGGGGAGCTCCTCGTCGGCCTCACCCGTGAGGATCGAGTCGACGACGAGGGCCTCCAGGCGCGCATCCCACAGCCCGCGGGCCTCCGCGGCGCGGGCGTAGACATCGGCGGCGGCGAAGGCGACCTCTCGCGAGTAGAGCAGGATGCCTTCCCGAAGGTCCTCGCCCTTGCCGGCCACGCGCTCCTCGGTGACCTCGACCGTGGCCCGGATCAGCTGCAGCGTCTGCTGCAGGCTCACGCTCCGGAGGAGTTCGCGAGGCGCGGCAGCGAAGATGTCGGACGCGATCCACGGCGTCGAGCCGGGATCGTCGTACCACTGGATGAACGAGGTGATGCCCGCCTGGGCGACCAGGCCCACCGCCGACCGACGCGCCGGCGGCATGTCGGCGTACCACGGCAGCGACTCCTCGAGGCGCTTGATCGTGGCGGTGGCCAGGTCACCCGAGATGCGACGCAGCCAGGCGAGCGTCTCGTCCTTGTCCATCTCCGCGGAGCGGGGCGGCATGCGTCCGGTCAGCTCTCGCCGCCCGCGTTGCCACTGTTGCCGGCGGTGACATCGTGGAGGCGGTACTTCTCGATCGCCTGCGCGGACAGCGACCGGTCGACCGTGCCTTCCGCCGCAAGCGCCTGCAGCGCCCGGACGACGATGGAGGGGCCGTCGATCTTGAAGAAGCGGCGCGCGGCGGGCCGCGTGTCGGAGAAGCCGAAGCCGTCCGCGCCGAGCGTGGCGAACTGCTGCGGAACCCAGGGTCGGATCTGGTCCTGCACGGCGTGCATGAAGTCGCTGACCGCGACGACCGGTCCCTCGCTGTCCCGCAGCTTCTCGGTGATGTAGGCCGTCCGTGCTTCTTCGTCGGGGTGGAGGAAGTTGTGCTCGTCGGCGGCGAGTCCGTCGCGACGCAGCTCCGTCCAGGACGTCACCGACCAGACATCGGCCTGCACTCCCCAGTCGTCACGCAGCAGCTGCTGCGCCTCGAGGGCCCACGGGACCCCGACGCCCGATGCGAGGAGCTGCGTACGCGGTCCGTCGCCCTCGGCGGCGGAGATGCGGTGCATGCCGCGCACGATGCCGTCGACGTCGACGCCCTCCGGCTCGGCCGGCTGCACGAGCGGCTCGTTGTACACCGTCAGGTAGTACATGACGTTCGGGTCGGGGTGGTTGCCGCCGTACATTCGCTCGATGCCGGCGCGCACGATGTGGGCGATCTCGTACCCGTAGGCCGGGTCATACGACACGGTGGCGGGGTTGGAGGAGGCGAGCAGGTGCGAATGACCGTCCGCGTGCTGCAGGCCTTCCCCGGTCAGGGTCGTGCGGCCGGCGGTCGCGCCGATGATGAACCCGCGCGCCATCTGGTCGCCCGCCGCCCACTGCGCGTCGCCGGTGCGCTGGAAGCCGAACATCGAGTAGAAGATGTACACCGGGATGAGCGGTTCGCCGTGCGTCGAATACGCCGTTCCGACACCGGTGAACGCGGCCATCGCGCCGGCCTCGTTGATGCCGACGTGCATGATCTGGCCCTGCGGGCTCTCCTTGTAGGCCAGGAGCAGCTCGCGGTCCACGGACGTGTAGTGCTGGCCGTTCGGGTTGTAGATCTTCGCCGTCGGGAAGAAGGCGTCCATGCCGAACGTGCGTGCTTCGTCGGGGATGATCGGCACGATGCGGTGTCCGAAGTCCTTGGCGCGCAGCAGATCCTTCAGCAGGCGAACGAAGGCCATGGTCGTCGCAACCTCCTGCGTGCCCGACCCCTTCTTCGGCAGTGCGTAGGCCTTGTCGTCGGGAAGCTGGAGACCCACGTGATGGGTGCGTCGCTCGGGAAGGAAGCCGCCGAGCGCGCGTCGACGCTCCAGCATGTACTGGATGGTCTCGTCCTGCTCCCCGGGGTGGAAGTACGGCGGCAGGTAGGGGTTCTCCTCGAGCTGCGCATCCGAGATCGGGATGTGCATCGCGTCGCGGAAGTGCTTGAGGTCCTCCAGCGTCATCTTCTTCATCTGGTGCGTCGCGTTGCGCCCCTCGAAGTGGGGGCCGAGGCCATAGCCCTTGATCGTCTTGGCGAGGATGACCGTCGGCTGGCCCTTGTGCTCGCGCGCCGCCTTGAAGGCCGCATAGACCTTGCGGTAGTCGTGCCCGCCGCGCTTGAGGTTCCAGATCTGCTCGTCGGAGTAGTCCTTCACCAGGGCGGCGGTGCGCTCGTCGCGCCCGAAGAAGTGCTCGCGCACGAAGGCGCCGTCTTCGGTCTTGTACGTCTGGTAGTCGCCGTCCGGAGTGACGTTCATGAGGTTGCGCAGGGCGCCGTCGTCGTCGCGCCCCAGGAGCTCGTCCCACTCGCGACCCCAGATCACCTTGATGACGTTCCAGCCCGCCCCGCGGAAGAAGCTCTCCAGCTCCTGGATGATCTTGCCGTTTCCACGGACGGGGCCGTCCAGGCGCTGCAGGTTGCAGTTGATCACGAAGGTCAGGTTGTCCAGCCCCTCGTTCGCCGCGACCTGGAGCTGCCCGCGGCTCTCGACCTCATCCATCTCGCCGTCGCCGAGGAAGGCCCAGACCTGCGAGTCGGCGACATCCTTGATGCCGCGGTTCGCGAGGTACTTGTTCGTCATCGCCTGGTAGACGGCGTTGATGGGCCCGAGGCCCATCGAGACGGTGGGGAACTGCCAGAACTCCGGCATGAGGCGCGGATGGGGGTAGGAGGGGAGCCCGTGCGGCGCGGCGGACTTCTCCTGACGGAATCCGTCGAGCTGGTCCTCGCTCAGCCGCCCCTCGAGGTAGGCGCGGGCGTAGGTGCCGGGGGAGGCGTGTCCCTGGATGAAGATCTGGTCACCGCCCGACGGATCGTCCAAGCCGCGGAAGAAGTGATTGAAGCCGACCTCGTAGAGGGCGGCGGACGACGCGTATGTGGAGATGTGGCCGCCCACCGCGATGCCGGGGCGCTGCGCACGGTGCACCGTGATGGCGGCGTTCCAGCGGATCCACGCGCGGTACCGGCGCTCGAGCTCCTCGTCGCCGGGGAACTCCGGTTCCGCGTCGGGCGCGATCGTGTTGATGTAGTCGGTCGTCGGGACCATCGGCACGCCGAGGTGCAGCTCCTTCGACTCCTTCAGGAGGCTCAGCATGATCTCGCGTCCGCGTTCGTGGCCGCGAGCGTCGACGAGCTGCTGCAGCGACTCGCGCCACTCCGCGGTCTCGTCGGGATCGCTGTCGAGAGGGCCCTGGGAGTACGGATCCTGGTCGTGGACAGTCACGGGAGACCTTTCGTCTGATGGCAGATCGTGCCAAGCAATCGGGGGGCGCGATGCCGCGTTTGTCTGCGATGCACAAACACGCCGCCGCTCAGCCTACCGTCCTGTCGGGACGGTGACTCCGAAGCGCCGGTCGTGGTGGTTCTCCACCCTAGACTGGACGGCCTGGGGCCTTTAGCTCAGCTGGTAGAGCGCCACGTTTACACCGTGGATGTCGTCGGTTCGATCCCGGCAGGGCCCACCACCGGGCGCCGCTTCGGGCGGGTGACCTATGTTGGTCGGGTGAAGGCTTCTCCCCGCGATCAGCGCGCGCTCCTCGACCTGGCCGAGCTCGACTCCCGCATCCGGCGAGCCGAAGCGGCACGTGCGAGCCCGCCGCACGCCGCTCGGGTGAAGGAGCTGCTGGCGGAGCGCCAGGCGCGCACTCAGGAGCTGGCCGCCCTTCTCGGTACACGAGATGACCTGCAGGCCGAGATCGGCCGCATCGAAGCCGACGTCGCCGTCGTCGACGCGCGGCGCGTGCGCGACACCGAGCGTCTGGCCGCGACCTCGAACGTGAAGGAAGCGCAGGGGCTGGAGAGCGAGCTCGCCTCCCTCGCCCGCCGCAAGAGCGACCTGGAGGACGCCGAACTCGCCGTGATGGAGCAGCTCGAGGACGCTCAGGCCGCCGTGACGGCCGCAGAGGAGATGATCGCGCGCACCAACGCGGAGGGCGCGGAGCTGAGCGCCGCCGGGAAGGCCGCCGTGGAAGCGGCGACCGCCGACGCCGCCACCGCCACCCGCGATCGGGCTGCGGTGGCGGCCGGGATCGCCGATGATCTCGTGGCGCAGTACGACCGGCTCGCGATCCGCAACGCCGGAGCGGGACTGCTGACCCGCAACACCTGCGGCGGCTGTCATATGGTTCTCTCGGGCACCGACCTGGCGGAGGTGCGACGCGCCGCGGACGACGACGTCGTGCTGTGCCCCGAGTGCGGCTGCATCCTGGTGCGCACGGAGGAGTCGGGCCTGTGAGCGCTTCGATCGTCCAGCAGAGGAGCCCTCGCGGGAAGATCCGGCGTCCCGACGAGGCCACGGGCCACGGTGAGAGCCGCCGACACGGCCTCGGCTGACCCCGGCCCGCTCGCCCCCATCACCTGGGCGGTCGTCGGCGATCACGACCAGCGTGTGGTGGTCGTGGATCTCGACGCGGATGCGGGTGAACGACGCCGGGTGTCGCTGGCTCCAGGTGAGTTCGCGGACCACGTCGTCCAGCGCGAGCTCGCCTCGGCCCCGCGGTGGGTGTGGGACGACACGGCTCGGCGATACCCGCCGCTGCTGGCCGCCGGGGTGCGTGTCGCCCGGTCGCACGATCTGCGGCTCAGCCACCGGATCCTCGCGTGCAGCGCGGACATCGGCGCGCCCGGTGCCCTGCGTGCCGCAGCGGAATGGGAGGGCGGACCGTCGCCCGCGGTGGCTGCCGCCGCGGCGACGCTGTTCGATCTCGCTGCTCCGACGGACACGACCGGGGCCATCGCTGCGACCCTGGCCGAATTCCGCCGGCAGCGCGAGGCGCTGTCGACCGCGCGCGCTGGTTCCGGGCTCCACCTGCTCGCCGCCGCGGAGTCGGCGGGCGCTCTGCTTGCGGCAGAGATGCATGCCGCCGGGCTCCCCTGGGACCAGGCGCGACATGACGCCGTGCTCGAGGCCGAACTCGGCGCTCGTCCGCCCTCGGGTGCGCGACCGTCGCAGCTGGAGCTGCTCGCTCAGCGTCTGCGCGAGCAGCTCGACGATCCGACCCTCAACCCCGACTCCGCGGTCAAGCTCCTCCGCGCGCTGCATCGGAGGGGGATCGCGGTCGAGTCGACGAGCCGATGGGAGCTCGAGCGCGTCGAGCACGAGGTGGTCCCGACGCTCCTGGAGTACAAACGCCTTGCGCGGCTCTGGTCGGCGAACGGCTGGGCGTGGTCGGACGAATGGGTCTCGGCGGGTCGCTTCCGTCCCGTGTACATTCCGGCGGGAGTCGTGACCGGGCGCTGGGCCTCCGCCGGCGGGGGAGCGCTGCAGATCCCGCGCGGACTCCGCTCCGCGGTCCGCGCCGATCCGGGGTGGTGTCTGGTCGTGGCCGACGTCGCGCAGCTCGAGCCGCGCGTCCTGTGCGGCATGTCGAGGGATGCGGCCCTCGCGGAGGCGTCGCGCGGCCGTGACCTCTACGAGGGCATCGTCGCCGACGGCGCGGTCGCCACCCGGGACGACGCGAAGGTCGCCATGCTCGGGGCGATGTACGGGGCGACGACGGGCGAGAGCGGACGGCTCGTGCCGAGGTTGCGACGCACGTACCCGCGCGCGATGGCGATGGTCGATGCGGCCGCACGTCGTGGCGAGGACGGCGCGCCCGTCTCGACGTCATGGGGACGGACCACGCCCGATGCCGGCGCGACGTGGCGGGCGACGCACGCACGCGCGAGCGAGGCGGACGCGTCGACCGCGGACATCCTCCGCGCCAAGCGCGCCTCTCGCGACCGCGGGCGCTTCACTCGGAACTTCATCGTGCAGGGAACGGCGGCGGAGTGGGCGCTGGCGTGGCTGGCCGACCTTCGCACACGGTTGACCGCGTTTCCCGAGGCCGCGACCGCCGCCCCCGCATCCGGACCGGTGTTCGCCCGTCGACCGCACATCGCCTTCTTCCTGCATGACGAGGTGATCGTGCACTGTCCACGGGAGCACGCGGAGGAGGTCGCTGAGGCGGTCCGCGACGCGGCTGCCTCAGCCGGCCGGTTGCTGTTCGGCGACTT